>DASYRR010000114.1:0-10955 GCA_036004125.1 Pyrinomonadaceae bacterium
GAGATTCGCTGTACCAAAGCGGTGACAAGTCCCCGCACTCCAAGGAGGCGCCCTTCCTTACTTGCTCTGTATCTTGGTTCTTGATTACGGTGAATCAAAACAAGTCTATTCATCAAGTCCTGACCGGGATCTCTCTTTGAAGAGTTGCAGTCGACGGTTCAGAGCGGAACGTTTGGCCTGTCTTCGTCGCACTTGAATCGGTTCTTAACAAAAAAAAGTTTCTCGAGACCGGATGGGCAACATTTCGCCAGCGAGATAGTTCACGCTTCGCAATAACATCAAAGCCCGTTAGACCAAAAACTCCTCGCCACTCGCTCTCCCGTTGAAACGTGCAAGGGCCAGTCCGCCCTTGCCATTGTAGGTTGTGAGTCCAACACACTGCTCTATCCCACCAACCAGACGGGTTATCTTCATACACAATCACGAGCCCACCGTCCCGAAGGACGCGCCTGACCTCATCGAGCACCAGGCGTGCATCCTGGGCATGATGCAAGACATAACAGAGAAGTACAGCGTCAAAACTTCGATCCCGAACAGGGAAGTGACGTCCGTCATAAGGTAGATAGTTAATTCGGGCAGTGGTACCCGGCCCGACGTCCAGGCCGACGACCGTTGAACCCAGCAAACTGCGCAAGTGGTGCGAGATGAATCCGTTGCCACAACCGACATCCAGCACGGCTGCGCCCGGCTTAAGTATCCGAGCAATCTCGAGTGCCATGTCGTACGCGCGCCCAACTTTTCTGCGGCGGCGCATGCGACGAAATCTCCGAGTGATAGTCCTGACCAGCGAATTCATGTCTAGGGCAGGTTTAGTGCAAGCATGATGCCGAATTGGCGGATGATTCTCGCGCGCTTGAAGGGTGCGTATTTATTCAGTTGCCGATCAACTGGAGCATAAATGTTTCGCCAATTTACTAAGACAGCTGAGAGTGTAGGGGCAGTAGAACGAGTGCGCGTTCTGGCCGTCAGCCGACGCTGACCTATTGATCTTTTGAGATCTGAGATCTGAGATTTGAGATCTCCCCTCTGGACTCCCAGTTCGTAAATCGTCAAAATGCTCAAAACCCTGCACGAGGTAGCGCATGTCTAAACTGATAACAGTCAGTCTGATGCTGGCAATGGTTGTTTGTACCATGGCTCAACGCAGCTCACGTTTGATTACTCAGAGCACACTTTCGTCAGGTTATTGGCCACTCGAAAAGAGTCAGCCACTTATCGATAAGACTCAAACGATCCATTTGAATCCAGATCTGACCAGGTTAAGTGCGGGAGAGCGCAAGGCGGTCGAGAAACTCTTGGCGGTTGGGCAGATCTTTCAGCAACTGTATGAGGACCAACGTCACCTGGAAGCATTGAGCTCATATCAGGCGCTTGAACAACTCGACAAGCGCACCGGCTCACGAGCGGAAACCAGGAATCTTCTCACGCTCTATCGTCTTTTCCAGGGACCAATCGCTACAACTCTGGATAACAAGCGGGAAGCATTCCTACCCGTAGTGCCGACTGCTCCAGGCAAAAACGTGTTCCCATGGGGCGTTACAAAGGAGGAATTAGAAAGGCTTTTCCCGTTGGACCGCTCGACAGCTCAAACCAAAGAACAACTACTGGATCAGCGCACGGTCGTGCGTGTGGCTCGTCCCATCAACCTGGGCGTAGATATTGAGCGGTTGAACAAATACCCAGCATTACAGACGTTGCATCCGAACTTACTCGAGCAACTTCAGGAGTTGGAGAAACAAGGACGAGAGTATCAACCTAGAAATTCGCAACCCGATGCACAAATTGGTTACTACGCCATTCCGTACTCGGTGGCCTATGCCGATCAGCTTATGAAGGCATATGGCCTTCTCAACGAAGCGGCCGATGCCGTTGTGAAAGACGACGAAGAGTTTTCCAGGTACCTGCGTAACCGTGCGCGGGACCTTCTTTCCAATGACTACGAATCGGGTGATGCCAGTTGGGTCACGGGCAGGTTTAAGAATCTCAACGCGCAAATTGGTTCGTATGAGACTTACGATGACGAGTTGTTTGGGGTGAAGACATTCTTCGCGTTTTCACTTCTTTTGACTCGTCAGCAAGAGACGACTGCTTTGCGGCAGGCGATGAAGGGTTTACAAGCGCTTGAAGACTCTTTGCCGTATGAGCATCACAAAAAGGTTCGGGAAGACATTCCAGTCGGTGTCTACGACGTCGTTGCTGATTTTGGACAGGCACGGGGTGGAAACACGGCCACGATACTTCCGAACGAGAGTCTTTTCGCTCGGCGTTATGGTCGGACAATTTTGTTGCGCGCCAACATAATGCGCGATCCTAATATCTTCGAAAGCACCTCGAGTACGTTTGCTGCCGCAGTCGGAAATGAACAGGCCAAAGCACTAACCAATGAGGGCAATTTTTATCGGACTCTCTGGCATGAAGTAGGACACTACCTGGGCGTCGATCGCACGAAGGACGATCGCGATCTCGATGAGGCGTTACAAGATGATTCCAATGCTCTCGAAGAGATGAAAGCTGACCTGGTATCACTCTTCGTCGCGGAGGCTCTGCAAAAACAGGGTTACTACACTAACGCACAGCTGCGCAGTCTGTATGCTGGTGGCATACTGCGAGTGTTGCAGAACAATAAACCGCGACGTGACCAACCCTATAACACGATGCAGCTGATGCAGTGGAATTTCTTTCTCGAGAATGGACTACTGACTTTCGACCTATCGACGAAGACTCTACAAATCCATTACGACAAGTATCACGAAGTGGTTGGTAGGATGTTGGCGAAGACCCTATCTGTTCAATATGAGGGCAACAAAGCGTCGGCCGATCAGTTCATCGATCAGTACACTAAATGGGACGACAATCTCCACGGCGTCGTGGCGGCGAATATTCGAGCACAGCAACGCTATCGATTTAGACTATTCAAGTACACGGCGCTTGGCGAGTAGATTCCGTTAGGCATAATGGCCTGTTGGGCAATACCGAGATGAGCAGCAAGTTTGATTTCAGGAAGCAGCAGTCTGTCTGAAGTGGTCTTGGCTCTGTCGAAGTCCGTCAGGCTTAGGATCCCCAAAGTTGTGGCTAGTGGGTTCGCGATATTCGCAAGACTGTTTCCGTTTTGCATCGAGAGTTCGCCACCAATAAAGCATTGAAGACCGAAGCCATTCATCGTTTTGGCAGCCTGACTCAAATCATTGAACTGATCAATCAAGGGTTCAAGAATCTCGAAGCCTCGCTTTGAATCGTATCGTGAAAACGCTCCCGCCAACTGGAGCAAGGCGTGCATCTGCGTTTGGCTCTCTGCCTGAATTGAAGTACCGAGCATACTGCGAGCAGTTTCCAGGAGAGCCAATGCTTGTGCTCTTTTCTGACCAGGACCAATCAGGCTGGCTATTTCACCAAGAATTTGCGCTCGCTCTTCCATCGTTGCAAGTTTGGCAATGTGTTTTAGTGCCTCTTCCGTTCTCCCCTGATTAAACTCTGTCTGTGCGGTTTGTCGTTCAAGATTATTAAGTGCCCGGCGCCGCGCACGGGGATCGGTGATTGTCTCGGCTATGAGTTGTTTGGCCTGAACATAGTTTCCCGCCCTGATATTCCTTTCGGCGAGCCTTTGAAGAAGTTCCTCCTTCATTTCTGGCGGTGCCTGGGCGATTGCTTCTCTTGCCACGTCTGACGAGGAGTTATTGATTGTATTCTCGTATTCCGCAAACTTTTGTCGCTCGGCTGAACCACGGACGCCTTTCAGCTTCTTCTCAATTGCAGCCGTACCGCCAGGCACAATACTGTCCAGCTGACTACCCACAAATTCCTTTAGATTCATCAGTAGTACTTCAGCCGAATTACCCTTCATCATAAAACCTGGTCCATACGATCCGGCAAGGTTGTCGAGCATAAAGACGATCCCACCTTTTTCATCAGCTACCGCGTAACCTGGTCTGGGACCTTGTTCATTCGCAGGGGCGGCCAGTAACTCGCTCAATGCTTTTCGTACCAGGGCTCTGTAGTCTTCCCCAGACAAAAAAGAAACAATCGCTTTGGTGTCGCTACCGGACGGAGTGCGCTCGGGAGGTGAAAAGGAAGAGCTATTTTTTCGGATGAGATTAAACAATATATCGGTGGCTTGATGATTCCGCAGTAAGTTCTCACTCAGAAGCTTTGCGGTAATGTCCTTAGCTAAGCTGCTGGCAAGTTCCGGATTCGCGTTTTTGAGGCTCTCAAGTGCTTGAATAAGAGTTGAAGAAAAGCCATCTTTTAGACTTTCCTCCGCCAACTCGAACGTCCGTTTTGGATTCTTTTCGGCAATTTTGCTGGCAAGGGACAGCTCAAACTGCCTTTCAGGTTCTTCATCACGCCGGTCATTCTCTGCATTTGCAGGTCTGCGCGTCGACCGTAATAAGCTCAACGCCGCTTCAGGATCATGGGAAGCCAAATTCTGCACAGCCTCAAAACGCATCTGCATTGCCCACTGTTGAGCTTCATCATACGTTTCTTCGTCTGGTTTCAGGGTCAAGAGATAATCTCTCGAGTCGGTGACTGTTTCGGTCAGCAGTTTGGCCGCCTTCTTTTCATCGAAACTCCACAGCAGATTCGCGCACTGTAGCTTCACACGCATTCGAGTTTGCGGCTGGCGAATTTCTGGAATCGAATCGATTATGTCGTTCAATAACGCGAGGCCTTTTGCTTTTCTAGCCTCTTCACTCTTTCCGATCTTTAGCTCCTGATCATTGGCCTCACGAAGCTCGAGTATTTTTAGTTCGTAACGTCCCGCCTTGGTGATCGACTTTGGTTCCAAGGGCGCAACAACAATCCGATAATCTCCACCGGCCATGCCAACAATTGATACGTTTTCCGGACCCTCGGCCCCATTTGGACTGTCGAATTCACCGAGGCTTTTGCCCGTGGGAGAAAACACACGCACGATAAGGTCAATGCCATGTTGGTTTACAACGAACTGCAAATATTGCGCATCCCTCAACGCAATTGTGTAGGCGTGGGTCTCGGTTGGACCGATCGCGCGTTCTATGGTGCTGCCTTGCTCGAGAGTGGTTTGGGTGGCCTGTGTTTGCGCGTTGGCAGTTGAAAGGGAAATCAAAAGAACGAGAAGCGGCAGCGAGGAAGATCGGAAAAAGCGCATAGGACCTCCACTTCATGTCTGATTGTCCGATAAACTTTAAAGTTTGTCGTCGTTGGTTGTTCAGGCGCCGACATGAATTTTTGAGGCGCCATAGCTAACCGACGACAAACTAAAGTTTATCGGACATTCAACTATTCACGATTAACGAACGCCAAGGTTCCAAAGTTTGCAGAAACTTCTAAAAGCCGTCTAGTAATACGATGTGATTTTGTATAGATGACGGCCCGCAAGGTTGCCTTTGTGACGTTTGAAAGCGGTTACTTCCTGAACGCCTGTCCACCGAGGAAATTCTCGCGCAGGTACGCGACAGTGTCTTGCAGCGTCTCACCAGGATCTCGGGGTCTAAAACTCAACTCGCGCGCAGCCTTGGAACAGTTGAGGTACCAAAAGTACTGAGCCATCTCAATGGCGCCTGGCTCAACTGGCGAGGCAAGTTCCCATTGTTTGAAAAACGAATCCACCAGCTGAGCGCCAGTGATGGCCACTCTTGAAGGCAGAGCAAAGCGAGGTGCGGACACTTTCGTTAGCCGTTCGAGCCGGCCGAAGAATTTGTTAAAGGTCCAGTTAGCGGCGCCCAGGAGGTAACGTTCGCCATGCCGACCCTTCTTCATGGCCGCTCGGAAACTTGATGCGGCGTCGCGGGCGTCGACGAAGCTCACTCCGCCTGTCGGGACGGCGCCAATTTTCTTGGCGATGAAGTCCAGGACGACCTTTGTTGAGCTCAAACGATCGTCACCTGGGCCCAACAGAAGGCTGGGGTTCATGATGACAAGTCTTAATCCCTTGCCGTTGAACCGTTCGAGTGCGGCCATTTCCTGATAGGCCTTGCTCGCGTAATAGGGCCAACGCGAAATGATCTCAAGTGGAACTGGATACGTCTCGTCAGGAGTCAACTCGCCTTCTTTGGTCACCGCGATTGTGCCGCTGGTAGATGCGAGCACAATGGTCTTAACCCCGGCAGATTTGGCGGCGTCGCAAAGCAGTCTTGTGCCTTCCACATGAATTTCATACATTTCGCGGGCGTCTTTTCGTTCACGTGAAACTTTACCAGCCAGATGGTAAACCTCTTTAATGCCTTCGACTGCGCGCTTGGTGTCTTCCGAATTGGTGATAGAGCCCTCGAAAGTTTCAACGCCGAGGTCAACAAGCCAATCCGGAATCGAAGTCGCCATCACCCTCAGGTCCTTGGCTCCTTGATCAATTAACTGACGGACGAGGTGCGAACCGAGAAATCCCGTTCCTCCGGTTACGAGGGTCGTTGCACGCTGACGCTTTTCAATTGCGGCGCGTCGCTTCGTGCTCGACGGCGTCGTCATGCGTGCGGTTCGTTTGCCGGCGGTTTTGGAGGGCATATGAGGTTGGTGGTTCTCGTGGTTCTTCTCTGTGTTTCCTTGGAGTGCGGGGACTTGTCACCGCTTTGGTACACCGAAACTCAGCATCTACAACGCTCTGTACCAAAGCGGCGAAAAGTCCCCGCACTGCAAGGAGGCGCCCCTGCTGTTTAGATTTCGGCGCGTTCCCGGTTCTAACCACCGTCGATCCATCGCTCATACCAGAGACTAAGATTTAAGAGCGCCCACAGGTGGAATCCCCAATCTCTGGTTTTTGCGCGATGCTCTTTGAGCATTTGATCAATGAAGTCGTAGTTCAGCAGCTTCCGCCGTCTCATCGTGGAATTCACCAGATGATCATCAAACCAGCTCCCGAGGCCTTCTCGAAACCATTCACGAACCGGCGCACCGAAACCACGTTTCTTTTCGTACAGCAAATCATGCGGCAAGATCGGCTCGAGCGCTTGTTTCAAGATGTGCTTTCCACTTCCGCCACGCACCTTTAGCGAACGCGGCAAACTCATCGCGTATTCCACGAGATGATGATCCAAAAAGGGAACGCGGGCCTCGACACTTGTGGCCATCGTGATCTTGTCTACGCGCATTAAGAGCAACTCAGGCAAACGGAGTTTCAATTCCAGATAAGTCATTCGCGACAGAAAGTCCGACTTTGGACGCTCACGCTCGATGTGTTTTAGATAAGGCTCGACTGCGTGAAGAGACGACAGCCCGTTCGTCCGCGATAGCAGTTCGTTCGAGAGCACGCGCGGTTTGGATGCTTCATCGTAGACCACAACACCGCCCCAAAACAGGGGTTCATCAGCACCAAGCCGGCGAAGCATCTCGATAGCCATCCGCTTGCGGCCTGTCGCTTCCAATGCGGGTCGCGCCACCACAGAAACTGCTCGGCGCAAAGCTAGCGGTATTCCTTCTGCGCGGCGCCAAAACTTTTCGTAGAGTCTCAAGTGGCGAACATAGTTTTCATAACCGCTAAAGATCTCATCCGCACCTTCGCCTACTTGAACAACAATAGTTCCTGAGTCACGCGCTAACTTCGAAACGTAATAAAGCGGGATGCAAACAGGATCTGCGATCGGCTCGTCCTGATGAAAAATCAAACCGGGCAGAAAGTCTTTCATCTCTTTTTCCGAGATGATGACTTCGTGGTGATTCGTTCCGAATTGTTTGGCGATACGTCGCGCGGAATCCAACTCGTTCAGATACTCAGCGTCACTGAAGCCCACTGTAAATGTTTCCACAGGACGCGACATCTGTTCGGACATTAGTGCGACATTCGCGGATGAATCGACGCCACCGGAAAGGAAAACCCCAAACGGCACGTCCGACATCATGCGTTTACGAATCGAGTCGCGCAGTAGACGCAAAATCTCTGCTTGATGCTCTTCGTCACTGCGGACCACTTCCCGGCGAGGTGGCAACGCGTCCCAGTACTGCTGGATATTTAGTTCACCGTCGCGCTGGAGCGTCAGCATGTGGCCCGCTGGAAGTTTGTAAATATCTTTGAAGAGCGTTTGCGGAGCCGGTGTTGTTAAGAATGTCAGATAGTGATAGAGCGATTGTTCATCGATGTCGCGCGTGACCGCGTGGTGTTGAACAATTGACTTAATCTCAGAAGCAAAGATGAAGCGACCGTCTTTGTAAAAATAGTAGAGCGGCTTAACACCGATGCGATCGCGAACGAGCACCAGACGCTCCCGGTTCGCATCCCACAGAGCGATCGCGTAGTCGCCCTCTATGTCATGAATAAAGTCGAGCCCACGTTCCTCGTATAGGTGAAGGATTGTTTCCGAGTCAGTTCGTGATGAATATCTGTGACCGCGCTCTTCCAGGCCAACCCGCAACTGTGAGTGGTTGTAGATCTCGCCATTGAAAACCAACCAGATACGCTCGTCGCAGCCGTGCATTGGTTGATGACCTGCAGACGAAAGATCAATGATCGAAAGGCGACGAAAACCAAAACCCCCGCGGCCGTCATCGAAACTCAAATCACCGAAGTCGTCCGGCCCGCGATGGGTCATCTCATCGCGCATTCGTGCGATCAGCGAGGCTTCGACCCGCGCCTCACTGGCACCATATTCCCAAACGCCACAGATGCCACACATAAGCAAATTGTCCGTTGTCAGTTGCCAGTGGTGTTCTCAGAGACAGGCGTCTCCCTGGAGTGCGGTAACCTGTTACCGCTTTGGTACAGCGAAACATGGGCCAATACGAATCACAACGGTAGCGTGTTTGCCGAGTTTCGCTGTACCAAAGCGGTAGCGAGCAACCGCACTCCAAGGAGGCGCCCGTTGTCCCACATTTGTTGATAGCTAACCAGTGAGAAGCTCAATCTTCCACCTCAGTTTGCCCGGTCTGCCTGATACATGCCAACAAGCTGTTATCGAATCCATCTTCTCGCCATAGTCACGAGAAGTTGCTTGGGTTTCCAGCAACGGTGACGCCGCGACGTCTAACGACAAAACACGCAGACCGACGTTCCCCACCTTAGCTGTCACCGTCGGTCCAGAGACCTCAAGTTCCAAATCCGGCGCAAAGTGAAATCTGACTTCGTAAACGTGATCACCTTCAGTAAAGAACTCATCCTCAATTAACCAAGAACGCTCAATCTTATTAAAAACGATTGTTCTCCGATGGATAACAGGCGAAGGAAGTCTCGCATATCCCGAATGCTCCGCAACTATCTTGTCTTCGTCGTCGTTCGTTTGCCACTCTAACACCCGTGGATGCGCTTCATCACCAATCACAAAAGGCACTGCTTTGTTCGTCGAATTATGTTCCTCGCCGTCGACTTGTACGGTCGAGTGATAGGCGGTCGACCGAAAAAGATGGCGCTGGTTTAGGTCGGCAGTATAGACAAAGGTCCCGGGGTCGACGATGAAAGCTTGTCCGCCTACCGAGACTTCGATACTGAGTGCATCGTTGTGTCCGTGTGAACCTCGACCATTCAAACCTGCGCCACTTGCATTGAGACAGAGATACAGATCGTCTTTCCGCATGATGTAAGTGCCGGCGTGTGGAAAGGCTTGCGAACCAGAGTTATCGGTTGACGGAAGATTTCGCAAGGTCTCTAACCCATCTTTGCCCAGGAGCCAGAGTAACTCCGGAGGAGCATCGACGCTTTGCGGACGAAGTTTCGGGTCGTTGAACGTTGCTGCACCAACTGCCAAAACATGTGCCAGCTCGTCAGCCCGTCGTCGACAAATCGGGAAAACTTGACCGCCATCTGAATCGCCAATCAATGGCGCCCAACCATCTGGCCGCATAAAGCCGCGCATGTAGCGGAACATTTGCTGAAGCTTGTCCCAATACTTGATTGGAATCTCCTCGTCGTTTTCCTTGCAGAGAATGAAAGAGTAAACAAAGAGCTCGAGCACTAACCGGTGATAACCCGTGGATGACTCAAAGTCCGCGCCATCAGGCAACACCTGTTTATCCATCTCCCGAAGCAGTTCCATTGATGCAAAGTCGCACCAACTTTCAGAATCACGGAACTCGGGCAACATTATTCCGAGCCAAAGGAGTCCGGCGAGATCTGAAAGATAGTGATTACTTGTCGCGATGTGAGAGAACTCGAGATTGTCGCTGATGTATGTGCCGTGTTGATGAAATAGCTTCAGAAAGAGCGACAAGGTGTCAGTTGTGAAATGAGGAGAATTTTTCAGCAGCTCGAACACAGCCAGCAGATTCATGGATCGCAATGCGACTTCCATCGCGCAAGTCCAGTTGATCCCGCGACCGTACGGATTCTGCTGCACCCAACTCTGCAGCTGTTTGAAACATGCCTCGCTAAAGCGCTCGTCACGGACTACCGCATAGGCGCACGCCACTGTAAGCAGATGCCCAAGCCGATTGATCTCCCAGAGCACTCGAACATCTGAGCCATCGTTGCGGATTAATTGAATATCGCGGTGGTAGTCGAGTGGCCACACGTAACCAGATAACGGATCTCGACACCATTCGATTTGTTCACCAAAACTCTTTAAGCCGAAGCCCAATAATGGCCACCTATGTTCATCGACTATCTGCTGGGCGGCGTTAAGAAGTTCCTCTGTTTCCTTGGGGAAGAGATCTCGATAGAGATGACCAATGGAGTCACTTGAGAAGCCCGAGAACAATCTGGGCTCAGTGCGATTACGAAAGTGAGCGAGCAGATCTTCGCTCTGATCTAACCAAAGCGACGGCAGTTCTAAATTTACTTGATCCAGGCTGGCGCGTTCGCGGCGACTCCGGCGAGATAAGCGAGTTCGTCTCAATGCCTCGAGCAGAACGGTCTTTGGTTTGACTTCACCACGAACTGTTCGCTTTATTTTTGTGATGATGCTCATTGAGCCTTGGGAAAAACTAGACCAGCCTCACAAATAAGACAACTCGGTAAGCGGACGGAAAGCCGAAAGTAGAACGTAAGGCAAGGGCGCCTCCTTGGAGTGCGGGGACTTGTAAACGCCATGGTACAGGGCGGTAAGGATGCTGAGATTCGC
>DASYRR010000115.1:0-8975 GCA_036004125.1 Pyrinomonadaceae bacterium
ACCGCTTTGGTACAGCGAATCTCAGCATCTACAACGCCCTGTACCAAAGCGGTGACAAGTCCCCGCACTCCAAGGAGGCGCCCTTCACTCCAAGGAGGCGCCCTTCGCTTCCAGTGCTATTTTCTGCACTAACCTTTCAGCGCGCCGGTTTCTTTCTTCTTCGTCTTATTCAGAATCGTGTTGTCGATCAACCGCGTCTTCCCAACATACGCGGCCACTGCAATCAGAATTGGTCGCTCATCAAGCCGGTCGAGATGCTCCAGTGTCTCAGCATCAACAACGTTTACGTAATCAACCCGCGCGCGCGGTTCGAGCTCGATCGTTGAACGCACGAGAATCTCGAGCCGGCCTCCGCTGCGTTCCCCATCTTTGTAAGCGGTCCTGGCGCGTGTCAGGGCCTGATGAATGACTGAAGCGGCCGTCTGCTCTTGAGCAGTCAAGTAGAGGTTGCGCGATGAGATTGCCAATCCGGAATCTTCACGTACCGTCGGCAGCACAACAATCTCAGTGTCAAACGAGAGGTCTTTGACGAGGCGACGGATAATGGTTGCCTGTTGTGCGTCCTTCTGTCCAAAAAACGCAAAATCGGGTCTGACCGTGTTCAGCAGAATTGTTACGATGGTGGCAACGCCGCGAAAGTGGCCGGGGCGCGATCCGCCTTCCAGTTGTTCAGAAAGACCTTCTACGTTGACGTAAGTGGCAAAGCCCTTCGGGTACATTTCCTCAACCGCAGGAGCGAAGATGTAGTCAACGTTATAGTCGGTAAGTAGCGCGGTGTCGTTCGTTAGGTTTCGCGGATAATGTTCGAAGTCTTCGCCCGGACCAAACTGGGTCGGATTCACGAAAACAGAAACGACCACGATATCGCACATTCGGCGCGCTTCGCGGACCAAACTCAAATGACCCTCATGCAGCGCACCCATCGTTGGCACCAGGCCGATGGTTCGATCCTGCTCGCGGCGGATTTTGCGCGCGACGGAACTCATGCGCTGGCGGCGGTTGATAATCTCCATAGTTTAGGGATTGGATTAGGACTTCTCGGTTTTCAAGTCCTTCGTGGGAATCTCGATATCGAGTTCTTCAGCTGCTTCAGCGGGGAGCGTATACGACTCCGCCTGCGAAGGATAGGTGCCATTCCTTACGTCATCGGCGTATCTGCTAACTGCATCAGTCATCACGTCGCGGAGGTTTGCGTAAGGCCTTACGAAGCGCGCTTGTTTGCCAAACGACAGACCAAGCATATCGTGTATCACCAGGACCTGAATGTCGCAATGAACACCCGCGCCAATACCGATCGTGGGAATGCTGACAGTCTCGGTAATCAGTCGCGCAATCTCACGCGGAACAACTTCCAACACGATTGCGAAAGCACCCGCGTCTTCGAGTGCCTTGGCATCATCAATCAACTGCCTGGCCGCAACTGCCGTCTTACCCTGAACACGATAGGCTCCCAACTGGTTGATCGACTGCGGAGTCAATCCAATGTGGCCCATCACACTAATCTCTTCGTCAACCAAACGCTTCACCAGCTGCACGCGTTTGTGTCCACCTTCCAGCTTGATTGCTTCTGCACCGCCTTCCTTTACCAGACGCAACGCGTTTCTGACTGCATCGTCATCACCAGTATGGAAAGTGCCATACGGCATATCGGCGACCAGTAAAGCACGCTGAACCGCCCGTCGAACGGCCTTCAAGTGAATCAGGATTTCGTCCAGGGTAACGGGCACAGTGTTGCCATAACCAAGGACGACGTTTCCGAGGCTGTCACCAACGAGGATGACATCGATCCCGGCTTCATCAACGATACGAGCGGTTGGGTAATCGTAAGCAGTGAGACAAACCAGGCGCTCGCCTCGTTGTTTGCTGGCGCGCAAAGTCGGTGCACTGACCTTTTCGGGTCTTTCAGGCTTCAAATACGGCATATCTCAGCTCTCTTTACACGATGGTTGATGGACAATCTGATTGCCAGATAAGCGGAGGGTTTGGAAATGTCGCCGGCGTGCTAACAAGTGCGGGCATTATAACGGGAAACTGGGGGAAACGGGAAAGCGAGTAGGGGAAGCGCGATTCACGCCTGTATGTTCATTGTGGAGTTCCTTCTCCTACCGCGAAGCGGTTACGTCTCACAGCCCAGGGTTGCTTCAACCCTGGGTTTACGTGAGTGTTCATGATCAACCCGGAACGGGTTGCGTCCTACGCCGGGACCGCACTGCCCTTGAGTAAGATAGCGCTGGCAAGACCACCTATCCGTGGACTGGACGCGACTCCCCATTATCAACCCGAAGTGGCAGTTCTCCAGGGCTTGACCAATCGTTTGATTTCGAAAAACTGATCGGTAATCCGACGAATCCAGAAGAATTCTTGCTGGCGACAAGTCGTGGAGTTTTTCACTCAATTGACAATGGAGATTCCTGGGAACCCTTCAGTAGTTACTCGGAATAAGTCGGGCCGCAATGCTGGGACCGCAGGCGTCCTCGCCTGCTAACGTCCCACCTACGCTAGTTAATTTCTGTTGAGGGTTCGCACTGGCGCCGATGGCAGGCGAGGACGCCTGCGGTCCCAGTATCGCAGCCACAGGAAAAACACAGTAGCTACTAAAGGGAAACGCAGGTTTACTTGAAGTCGTTAAGTAGAACCACGTCCTGCGTTCCTCACCATTTCCATTGGTCAACTGCTTTAGTTCTCCATCTTGCAAACTGAGCCGCCAAATACTGAAACGCCCATGGTCGGAGGAGAAGACCACGTGTCGTCCATCGGGTGATGCCGACAAGCCGTAAAGCGCATGTGCGTTCGAGGCAAGTTGATGCTTGTCCCGACCGTCGGCACTCATTAGCCACAAGTCCGCTCCACTGGAAGCATTCGAACGATAAACGACGGTGTTGTCTGGTAGCCAGCCAAGATCCTCGAGGTATCCGGCTTCGGTAAATACTTTCTGTGCGTGCAGTGGACACGTTGACCGACTAATCGCAGGTAAGCCTCATCTACCAGCGCGGTAGTTTGCAAAGTATGACCCGGTCGTTCGCGGCTCATGTATCGATGTGCAAGTCGATGCAATTCGTCGTAAACGAGTGGAGCCAGAAGAAGTCACCGCTCTCCTCGTCGAATGGAGCAATGGCAACCAATCAGCCTACGACAAGTCGCAGGAATCTTCATCGAATACATTGAGTCGGGGGTCGAGGCGGAAGCGATTGTAGCATTCACTGCTTGAACACAGTCAGTACCGAAACGCGGTCGCGTCGGGTCGGATTCCAGCTACTAAGCTGACTATGCGTTTTCCGCATTGTCGCTAAACTGGTTTCCAAAGGCGGACGGTAGAAGGATCTTCGAGCTGGTTAAGTAGGTCATTAACGGTTTGTCCTAGAACTGGATGAACGAGGTTGGGCACAAGTTCATTTAGCGGCTCCAGCACAAATCGACGCTGATGTAATCGAGGATGAGGCAGCCTGAGATATTCCGTTTGTCTTTGTTCATCGCGGTACATGAGCAGGTCTAGATCAATAGTGCGCGGTCCCAGATGAATATCCCGAACTCTGCCCAGTGCATACTCGATGCGCAACATCCGAGCCAGGACTTGCTCAGGTGAGGGAAGTGTCTTTCCTCTTAGCTCGGCTACCATGTTTAGGAACATTGGTTGGTTTGTGTATTCGACCGGCTGAGTTTCGTAAATACTCGACAAACGTATGACCTCGAATCCGGCCGCTAACATCCCACGCACTGCCAGCAGCAAGTACCCTGCACGATCGCCAAGATTTGAGCCGAGGGAGACGTAGGCGTTTTGGATCATAGGGATGTCCGACATGCTTCAGCTTGTCGCTGATCGACGGTGTTCGCTCGGGTGATTTCAGATTGAGCGCATACAACGCCGGAAATGAAACTATAATCTTCAGGATAAGTCGAGCTAGACTCTAGCCATCTCTAAGTGTCATTCCGAATTTTATAGCGCGACAACGACAAGACAGACGCATATCGAACACCAATGTCCCAACTCCTAACTCTCTTCTGGCTCAAGTGGAAGCTGCTGCGAAACTCGCTGCGCTCTTCAAAGGCGGTAATGAATCAGATGGCCTCAGTGTTTGGCACCGCGCTTACTCTGGGGCTAGCCTTATCCGTCGCAATTGGACTGGGCGTTGCCGCCTATTTCATAAACAGACCCGGTACGATGTCCGAAGCATTTCGTCGCGGCGCGGCAAGAGAAGGGTTCGCGAACGCCTCCGCCGAATTCATCTTCTTTTCGATTCTCGCCTTCCTTTATCTGATGTGGGCCACGGTGCCACTCAGCATCGGCAGCGGCAAACAGTTCGATCCCGGCAAAATGCTGATGTATCCGATCAGTTTGGCGAAACTGTTTGCGATCGACTTCCTCAGCGAGTTGAGTTCTATCCAGTGTGTATTCGGTATTCCTGCCATTTTCGCAATGTGTTTGGGGGCGGGTTTAGGTTCTGGCAATCTCGCTCACACGCTGATTGTCGCATTACCAGCGATGCTAGTTGGAATGGCTTTATCGAAGTGGCTATCGACCAGCATTGGTTCGCTGGTTCGGCGCAGACGTGCTCGAGGAGAAACAATCATAGCTTTGGTTGGCGGAATCGCGGCTTTAGGTGGGGCTCTAGCTGGACAAATAGCTCCGGTGCTGTTTCGTCATGCAGATTCAGTCAGGTTTCTGCGTTGGACACCTCCCGGGGCAGCTGCGTACTTGTTAATTAGCAATAATGATCCCCTTGGTTATTTAACCTTCCTGGCGCTCCTTTGCGGTTACGGAGTTCTACTGCTCTTTGCAACCTACTGGGTCGCTCGACGCTCCGCTCTCGGGTTGGGTGGTGAACGACGACAAAAGTCGACAGCAGCCATCGTCACACCTGCATACACCGGTTGGCAGCTGCCGCTCGTCTCCGCTCAACTCTCCGCCGTAATTGAAAAGGAATTGCGTTACGCCATGCGCAATGCGCAATTGAGAATGATGGCGATGATGCCACTGATCTTGATCGTGGTTCGTTTCATGAACTCACGCCGGCTCAACGGCAGTGGCATGCGGTCGGGTGCATCACAAACCGCTCGTGGTCTTCTTACCCACGGTTCGGCTTGGATGGCCACTGGAGGAGTGCTCTATGTTTTTCTTTTGCTCGCGGGACTGTCGTGTAATTTGTTTGCGTTTGAAGAAGGCGGGATGCGCACGTTGGTACTGTCGCCCATCGAACGGTGGAAGATTCTGCTGGGAAAGAACATTGCGGTCACAATTATCGCCGCGCTTTTCTCAACGGTGTTGCTGACCATCAACGCTGTAGTCTTCCGTGATTTCACAACGCAAAGCTTGTTGTATGTGGCGCTGAGCTTTGCGGCTTTCGCATCGCTCATGTCTTTGATCGGGAACTGGTTTTCGATTAGGTTTCCGAAGCGAATGGCGTTTGGCAAACGACTCAACGTTTCCGGCGTCGCGGGCTTGTTGTTGATACCAATGATTCTGTTGCTATCAATTCCACCTTTAGCGGCCACGCTGGCTGGTTACTTTTTGGAGAGTCTGCTGATTGAGTTTGTCGTCTTAGCTGTTTTCGCGATCCTTTCGACACTTTTGTATTTCCTGGTGATTGATTTTCAGGGCCGTTCACTTGAGCGCCGGGAAATCGAAATACTCGAAGTGGTCAAAGAACCGAACGAGTAACCAATGATTCTGTCTTTGAGATCTGAAATCTGAGTTCTGAGATCTCATATGCTACACTGACAGCGTTCGACGTTTGAAATTCCAGTGGTGTTGAGCAAGGGCTCACATCCGGGCGGGTTACGGACTGCGTTTCCCAGAACGCAACGCGGCACTCCTTGAGCCCCGTCAATACACAAATGGCTCGCAGAAGATTTCGTAGCAACCAGCGTCACGAACCCACGACGGAGCGTTCCTTCCAGGAATACATCCTCTCTACGACAGCGCCACCAACATCGAGAACTGAACTTCTCCGGCTCATCCGCGGCGGCGAAGACACGTTCCTCGAATTGAAGGTCAAGCTCTCAAACACTGAGAAGGTTGCCCAGGAGATAGTCGCTCTTGCCAACACCGGAGGAGGCGTTATCGTCTTCGGAGTCAATGATCAATTGCGCGTGGAGGGAGTTGATGACCCGGAGAGTGTTCAGGAAGAACTGGTCCGCATTTGTCGTGAGGAGATCCAACCACCACTCGTACCGTTTATTGAACGGGTAGCTTTGGACAACGGGCGCCGCATCGTTGCGCTCGACGTAGAAGGTAAGCGCCGTCCGTATCGAACGCGCGACGGTCGTTTCTATCTCCGAATCGGCGCCGAGAAACGCGAGGCTTCTCGCGAAGAATTGTCTGCCTTGTTGGACGAGGCGCGACCGCTGCGCTACGAAAGCGTGCCGGCACTGGGGGCGACAATTTCCGACATCGATGAGGCACACCTGTGGAGTTATCTGCGCGAATTTGAAGGTGGTGCTTTCGAACAAGCGAGCGCCGTTGGTTATCCAACTAGTGAGGTGCTTGAGCGAGACCTTCTGCTGGCGTCGACCGATGGTCACGATGTCATACCGACTGTCGCGGGCATGTTGCTCTTCGGTCATGACGAACGTGTTGCTGAGTTGCTGCCTCGAGCGGCGGTTATTGTAACCAGATACTCGGGCGACTCGTTGCAAGCGCCGGTAATTGAGAAGGTGAAACTTACTGGCAATCTATTGACCCTTTATGAGGGGTTAACACGATTCATCGTGCGCTACTGCGATCTACGAGATACGCGTCCAAAAACAATTGTGGATGAACCCGAGCACTCGCCCGTACCGGCGCGAGCGAACTATCATCTCGGGGTCGTTAGCGAAGCACTGGCGAATATGCTTGCGCATAGAGATCTCAGCCTACGTGATCAGCCGAGCCGTGTGCATATTTTCGATCACTCGTTGGAGTTTGTTAATTCGCGTCGCAGTCCTGGTTTTTCACCGGTGGCTCAGAAGGCGATTCGATATGGAATCCCTCAACAACTAAACCCACAGCTGGCGGCTATTTTAAAGAGTCCGGCGTATGGGTTGAAACTCCCTCTTCGCGGTCTGCCTCAATTACTCCGAGAGGCGCGGAGATTTTCGAATCGCAAAGCGGAAATTGTGGCGTTCAATGACGAGTTTCGGCTGCGGGTCTACGGCTCGTAAGAGATAGGAGCAGGAGCAGGAGGCAGGAGCAGGAGCAGAAGCAGGAGGCAGGAGGCAGGCAGGAGCAGGAGCAGGAGGCAGGAGCAGAAGCAGGAGGCAGGAGGCAAGAGGCAGGAGCAGGAGGCAGGAGCAGGAGCAGGAGCAGAAGCAGGAGGCAGGAACAGGAGCAGGAAACCCAAATGATAAAGGCAGCGAGTCGATCCTCGCTGCCTCAATTTTTTGTTGACTCGCAAGTTGAGAGGAGGGTACCTTTCGCTGCTCCTGCTCCTGCTCCTGCTCCTGCTCCTGCTCCTGCTCCTGCTCCTGCTCCTGCTCCTGCTCCTGCTCCTGCTCCTGCTCCTGCCTCCTGCTCCTGCCTCCTGCTCCTGCCTCCTGCTCCTGCTCCTGCTCCTGCTCCTGCTTACTGTCCCCCTTGCTTTGCCGCCGCTACCGGCTTAGGTGAGTTGTAGAACTGTCTGGCTTGAACGACAAACTCTTTGTCGTCGTAGGTTCCATCACCATCAATGTCGACTTTAACAACGAGCTTGTGTTGTTTGCCATCGCGAACATCCCCGGGATTGAAGCCGAGGCTATATTGACTGCGTAGCAATGCGTTGATGCTTTGAAGGATCTTAGGGATCTCGCCTTCAAAGGTGTAAGGGAAAAACGCACCACCCGTTTCCTTGGCGAATGTGGTCAAGGTGTTGTCAGCCTGCAGGAACGTCATCCTTCCCGGCTGTCCCAGCAATCCGTCAGTCGCGCTCAGCATATCGCCATACTTTTTCTTGTACAGATTAGCGGTGCCGATAATGTAAACAGGAACGCCTGAGTTTTGGAGTACCTTGCGCGCGTCGCCATAGTTGATCTTGCTAAACGTGTCGATACCGGACGCGATCAGGACCACTGCGCGCCGACGCCCTTGCACGGATACTAAACCAGAGTAGTCAGATTTTTCACTCTTCGAATCTTCAAGTACGACCGAATCGCCTCGGCCACCGACGAGGACAAACTTGAGTGCGTCAAACAGATTTGTCTCGCGAAATGCAGGCGAATTTCTCAGGAGCAGGTTTATCACTTGACTGATGCGACCAGGGTCGTTGGTAAAGTCAGTTAGCGGTGTGGGCCGGATGTCAAATGCAACCACCGAGACATAATCATCCGGTGGTTTGATGAACTGCGAGAGAAACATTGCCGTGGGCCGAATTACTTCAAAGGTGCCTGGTTCGTAGCCTCCGTTTCCAACCAGCCCCAAGTACTCCGTCCATTTGCTGTACTCCACGATCATCGCGACTGTTATTGGCGCTTCCGGAGTCGCAAAGTTTGTAATCGTTTGTTGCACGCCGTCAGCGAAGATGGCGAAGTTTGGTTTCTTCAGGTTGGTTACGATCTGACCGCTTTTCTTGTGGTAGACAACTGCATCGACGTTGACGACCTGGGTTGTAATCGTAAGCTTTTCAATGTCCTGAGGCTTGGTTGGGACTACGTCGGGTGGCAGTGGTTCGTCAGTCTTTTCGCCTTCCTTTGGCTTTTCACCGGGACGCTTGTTCTTCTTCTCGTTGGAAGTCGGTGGCTGTCGCCTTGATTGCGACCGGACGAGACTTGTGTTGGCGCCGACGACGAGTAGAAAAACGAGAAGCAGACTGAAGAATGGGTACAATCGATGGTATTTCATAATTTTAGAACTCCGGAGGAGTTGGATGTGCTTCGGAATGTCCGATATGCTTTAGCTTGTCGGTTCGCAACTCACGAGGCCAGGGGGAATTTACCAACGACAAGCTGAAGCATATCGGACATTTTCAGGACAAACTGTCTGATGCGCCTTGTTTACCCAACGTTTACTACGGTCGAGGTGAGCCGCT
>DASYRR010000116.1:0-21421 GCA_036004125.1 Pyrinomonadaceae bacterium
GCTTTACTTCCTATCAGGACTGGTCTCAAGAACGTTTGGTGTCTATTTGACGCCCGTTACGGAACTCTCACGCATTAGGAAGCAACCGCAAGATCTTGAGGTTACTTGAGTGTTTGGTGTCTATATGCTGCGAGGGTGCCGAGTGCAAGATTCGGCACCCTTCGTAAACTATTGAGGCGATTGAGTTTATAGAACTGATTTGCCGAAGGGGGGACTCGAACCCCCACGAGTTACCTCACACGCCCCTCAAACGTGCGCGTCTGCCAGTTCCGCCACTTCGGCATTTGGGTGAGTGGCAATTCAATGCGGCCATTATAGCCGGAAACGTTATCAATCAAAGCGCGTGCGACCGTTCAGTTCACTTACTCGCTGAGGGTGAAGCTGCGGGCGCAGACGCCGGCGCGGTGCTGGCAGCCGGACTCGGTTGCTGAGTAGGCGACGGAGTTGGTGTCGCTGTTGGTGCACTCTCTGGATTTGACTGCAACACTGAACGCGAACCGGTAAGCGCAGGTAGCGCGAGCATTAAAGCCACCAACATGAAAACCGATGCCGCGCCAATTGTGATCTTCGCGAGCAGGCTTGCCGTACCGCGTGGACCGAAGGCCGTACTTGAAAGACTGCTCGAAAACAACGCCCCTGCATCAGCTTTGCCTGGCTGCAAAAGAATGCTCACGATAAGGACAACGCAAGCCAGAATAAATAGGCCGTATAAGATGTATGTGAACAAATGAAACTCCTGTTCGTGAATCGTAAATCGTGAATCGTGAATCGTGAATCGTTCGGATCTTCAAATCACGATTCACTATTTACGATTTACGATTCACGCTTTGTAGTTGACTATCTTCGCAAAACTTTCTGCTTTCAAACTGGCGCCGCCCACCAGGGCACCATCAATGTCCGCTTGAGACATCAATCCGGCAATGTTTTCGGGTTTGACGGAGCCGCCGTATAGGATTCTCAATGCCTCAGCTGCTCCAGTGGAGTGCCTTTCCGCGAAAACGCGCCGGATAAACGCATGCATTTCCTGCGCTTGCTCCGGCGTCGCTGTACGTCCCGTGCCAATGGCCCAAACCGGTTCGTAGGCGACGATGATACGGTCGAGGTCTGGGGCTGTCAACCCGTTGAGTCCGCCAGTTAGTTGGCCTGCAACAACGTTCTCCGCAACGCCCTGGTCTCTTTGAGCGAGACTCTCCCCAACACACACAATAACGGTCAACCCACTGCCGATCGCCGCTTGGGTCTTCCGACTCACCAGCGAATCTGTTTCCGAATAAAGCTGGCGACGTTCGGAGTGTCCGACAATTACGTATCTGGCGCCAACGTCGCGCAACATGAACGCCGCCACCTCACCCGTATGCGCACCTTCCTCGACTTCGGTAGAACAGTCCTGACCAGCGACCTGCACGTTCGAACCCTCAAGCCGATCTGCAATTGTTTTGATCGCAGTGAAGACTGGAGCGACGACAACCTCACAGTGATTGGCATTTGCCACCAGGGGCTTCAAGGCGAGCGCCGTCTCAACAGCGTCGCTGAGCGATTTGTACATCTTCCAGTTTCCGGCAATTACAGGTTTGCGCATGGGCAGAGCCGATCTTTCTGTTTTGTTCTTCGTTCTTTGTGCTTTGTTCTTTAAGTTCTTAGTACTTTGATCGAGAGTTCAAAGTACTAAGATCAAAGTTCTCGCTTCTCAGTTAACGCCGCGACTCCCGGCAATTCTTCCCCGGCAAGAAACTCAAGCGTGGCGCCGCCGCCGGTTGAAATGTGCGTGATCCGATTTGCGACCCCAGCTTTTGTGATCGCAGCAACTGAGTCGCCGCCACCTACGATAACAACTGCACCACGGTCTGCGGCATCAGCAACCGCATGAGCGACGCCGATCGTGCCTTGATCAAATGGTGGCTCTTCAAATACGCCCATTGGTCCGTTCCAAATCACCATTCGAGCATCCTCGAGGGCCGCCGAAAAATGTCCAACTGTTTCCACGCCGATATCCATTCCCACCAGACCAATGTTTGTAAACTCGATCGGAATGGTCTTCGCGACGATCTCTTGACCCTTTACGGGTTCGTAGCTATCCACAACCTGGTGATCGGTTGGCAGCAGAAAGCCAATTCCCTTCTCCTCCGCTCGCTTCTTGATCTCCAAAGCAGTTTGCATCATGTTGTCTTCAACAAGCGATTTGCCGACGGTGAAGCCTTCCGCTTTCAGAAACGTATAGGCCATCGCACCACCGATAAGTATTTTGTCGACCCCGCGGTCGATCAGCGCATTTATCACCGGAATCTTGTCTGACACTTTAGCCCCGCCAAGAATCGAGACGAATGGGTGCTCAGGGTTGTTGATTGCTTGACCGAGATAGTCGAGTTCTTGCTCCATCAAAAGACCAGCTGCTGCTTTTGAGACGTGTTTCGTAATCCTGGCAGTCGACGCATGTGCGCGATGAGCAGCTCCGAAGGCATCATTGACGTAGAGATCGCACAGCCTGGCCAGTTGTTGAGCGAAGGCATCATCGTTTTTTTCTTCCTCAGGATGAAAGCGAAGGTTTTCCAACAGGAGAACCTCACCAGGAGCGAGTTTGCTGGCCTTCAATTCAGCATCCGGACCAACACAGTCATCAGCAAAGGTTACTGATTTTTCTAACAGTCGCGACAAATGTGCAGCGACTGGCTTGAGACTGTACTTGTCTACGCGGTGTCCTTTAGGTCTGCCCAGATGTGATGCGACTATTACGCTCGCACCTTGGTCAAGAGCATATTGAATCGTCGGCAAGGAGGCTCGAATGCGTGTGTCGTCTTCGACGGTGCCTTCTTTGATAGGCACATTGAAATCGACGCGGATGAAAACGCGTTTGCCGGCGAGGTTGAGATTTCTGATCGATAGTTTAGGCATTAACGATTGGGTTTGCGTGCTTTACCGCGAAGCGGTTGCGACCCTGAGCCCAGGGTTGCCGCTTCGGCTACCCTGGGTTATCGAGACCCGAAGGGTTCAACCGCAACGCGGTTGCGTCGGGTGGTGCAACCCAGGGTAGAGTTCCACACACTGACGCAACCCGTTCCGGGTTGAAAAATCTAATCTCACGTCCATATCCAGGGTTGAAGCAACCCTGGGCTCTGGGGCGTAACCGCTTCGCGGTATCAAACAAAACACAAAGCTCAAAGCACGAAGTTCAACCTACAGTCCCTTCCCTGCTATGTACTTGATCAGATCCCTCACCCTACACGAATACCCCCACTCATTGTCATACCATGAAAGCACCTTCAACATTCGTCCACCTATTACCTTCGTATATTCGGCATCAACGATCGATGAGTTGGAATTTCTTTTGAAGTCGACAGAGACAAGAGGCTCTTCACAAAATGCCAGAATGCCTTTGAGCTCTTCGTTTGCTGCATTCTTGAATGCACGATTCACATCTTCGGCTGTCGTTTCTGTCTCGAGCTCCATTACTACGTCCACCAATGACACGTTCGGTGTCGGAACACGTACTGAAATGCCGTCAAATTTACCTTTCAATTCAGGTAACACGAGAGCCACCGCTTTGGCAGCGCCCGTAGAGGTTGGAATCATTGAGAGCGCGGCAGCGCGGGCACGACGCATATCTTTGTGTGGGAGATCAAGCAACTGCTGATCATTCGTATATGAATGGATCGTGGTCATCTGCGCCAAACGAATTCCAAACTTCTCATGAACGACCTTTGCGACTGGTGCCAGACAATTAGTCGTGCACGAGGCGTTCGAGATCACGTGATGCGCGGCAGGATCGTATTTGTCCTCATTGACACCCAGTACAATTGTGATGTCTTCATTCTTGGCGGGAGCCGAAATAATGACTTTCTTCACGCTGCCACGCAGGTGCTTTTTAGCATCTTCAGCTTTGGTAAATATTCCGGTTGACTCGACAATTATGTCAGCACCAACAGCTTCCCAGTCAATCACGGCCGGATCGCGTTGCGAGAAAACTTTGAATTCCTCCCCCTCAACCTTGATTCCGTTCTCCGTTGAAGTGATCTCGTGATCCAGGTTTCCCAGTACTGAGTCGTACTTCAAAAGATGGGCGAGGGTTTTGGTGTCGGTCAGATCGTTGACCGCAACAAAATCGATGTCCTCGTCACCGAGCGCTGTACGAAGAATGTTTCTTCCAATGCGTCCGAATCCGTTGATACCGACCTTAACTGTCATTTGTTCAAGTCCTCCTAAAGGCTGCACAGAATGTTCACGTTGTCGCAATTGTGGGACGCAAAATGTTACGAATGTGGGACGCGCCTCTCAATCGAAGGAGTGGTTTGGAGCTCTTGGACCCTGGACGATCTCTTCAGGTGCAAATAGAAAACGTTTTCAAAACCAAACTCAAGGCAGAGCATTCACACGTGTACACGCGATCCCTTAAAACTAAACAAACCACGCTTTCACAAAAGAAAAGCAAGATTATGCGGCGGGTTAGAGACTGTCAAGCGAGCCTCCTGAGGAACTTTTTGAAACTGCCTCTAAGCATGTAACGTAGTAAAGTCTTGACTCGACGGACCTTGGTTTGCCAGAAAACGGTAGCCAATTCCCTATTATTCAAGACTGTGGGAAACTTAAGGGAATCACGATAAGGAGCTCTTCGTCCGATGCTTATGCCGAAGTTCAATACGTTCATTCCGGCGCTGGTTATCAGTTGCGCCCTGTTCGCAATCACAAACACAGCAAGCGCTCAAAGACCAGCTGCTACGCCAACTCCACCAGTAACCGATCCGACCCGGCCACCGGGTCAGGAACAGTTGCCCGAGTCTGCACGTCCCCAAACGCAAAGTCCGCAAGCACCACCGGGAACGACGCAAACAAGTCCAACTGCGCCTCCGGGAACAACGGTGACAACTCCTGGTGTCGTACCGTCGCCAACTCCCATCACCGGCGACGCGCAGGAACCCAGAGAACCTGTGATCCCGATTTTCCAGGCCAAACCACTTCCGCCTATTCCCAACATGTCGCGACTTGGCGTCGGCAGTACCGCGGTGCCCTTGTCAATGAACGATGCGATCAAGAGAGCATTGGAAAACAATAACGACATCGAGGTAGCACGCGACGACGTGAGATTTGCTGAAACTCAACTACGCGCGCTCGAGGGAATCTTCGACCCACTGTTTGCGATCACTCCGCAGTACGACAAACGTGTCTCACCCCAACAGAGTTCACTCGGTGGTTCAGGCTCAACCGGAACGACGAGTACGACCACCTATTCGTGGAGTCCATCCGTCTCGAAGCAATTTGGACGTGGTGGTGGCAATTACTTCTTGCAGTTTCAGAATTCACATACGGACACCAGCAACAGTTTCAGTCTGTTGAACCCATACTATTCATCGAACCTTTCGCTCAGTTTCACGCAACCACTTTGGCGAGATCGTTCGATCGACAACAATCGTCGACAGATTCGTATTCAACGAAAACGGCTCGATCAGTCTGACGCCGATTTTCGTCAACGCACGATCAACGTGATCACGCAGGTCCAACAGGCTTACTGGGAATTGGTGTTTGCCCTCCGCGACCAGCAGAACCAGCTGGCCAACTTGAATCTCTCACGGGAGAGTCTGCGAAATGTTGAGGCTCAGATCGCTGCTGGAGCTAAGGCTCCACTCGAACGCGCTGAAGTCCAGACAGAACTGGCAAATCGTGAATCGTCACTTCTCGTTGCCGTACAGAGTGTGGCGATCGCCGAAAACAATCTGAAGATCCTGATTTTCAAGGATCCCTCAAGTCCTGAATGGTCGGCCCAGATCACGCCGACCGACTCGCCGAAGTTTGATACGACCACAGTCAATCTTGATGAGGCACTTAAAGCCGCCCACGACAATCGTCCCGAACTCAAACGTCTCAGACTTCAGGATGATATCAACACAATTGACGTTCAGTACTTCAAGAATCAGACACGTCCACAGGTAGATTTGACGGGTGCAGTGGCACTGACTGGTTTGGCTGGTACCGACGTGTCCGGCGCGCTGCCTTCAGGAACCCAGGTACCACTCATCAGTGGCAATCCTTTGACGAACGCAAACGCATTTTTCCTTCAGCAGATTCGTAACATCCAAATGGCTCAGGGACTACCGGTCGCAACCTCCCCGCTCGTAACGGCGGGTGGCGGGCCTAACCCAACGCTCATTGGCGGTTACGGTCAAGACATATCCAATCTGTTTGGAGGCAAGACACGCAATATCACGGTTGGCGTCTCAATAGCGCTGCCATTCAAGAACAAAACGGCGGAAGCGAATCTCGCTGGCGCGCGGGTTCAAAAGGATCAATTGCAGGCGTCGATGCGATCTCAAGAACAAATCATCGAAGTCGACGTCCGAAATGCCGCACAGGCTGTCGAGACGTCACGCCAACGCGTGCTCACCGCTCGTGAGGCTCGGACCAATGCCGAGTTACAACTGGAAGGCGAACAGCGACTCTACCAGGTAGGTCGTTCAACCACCTTCCTTTTGTTCCAACGTGAGAATGCATTAGCAAATGCACGTGCTTCGGAACTTCGAGCCGAGACCGACTACAATAAGGCGCTGGCTGATCTGCAGCGCGCAACATCGACAACGCTGCGAGCAAACAACGTCGTTGTTGAGTCGCCCAGCGTTCCGTAGACACGACTGATTTGCCGTTTTCAATTTGCGGTTGCTAAGGTAGCTTAGGGTTACTGAGGCAACCGCAATTTTGTTTTCGATTATCGGATGAAAATCACTGCCACAATCATCGCCTTCAATGAAGAATCGCACATTCAGGCAGCTTGCGAATCCGTTGCCTGGGCCGATGAGATCGTGGTAGTGGATTCCGAGTCAACTGATGCGACGCGCGATCTGGCAACTGCGGCAGGCGCTCGTGTGATAATAAACCCCTGGCCCGGATTCTCCGCTCAGAAGCAGTTCGCCGTTGACCAATCGAAGCATGATTGGATTTTTAGCCTCGATGCGGATGAACGCGTTTCCGCTGCACTTATGAAATCAATTGAAGAGCTAAGGCAAAGAGGCGATTCAAGCCTGGCACATGGTTATCGATTACCACGGCGCACCTACTATCAGGGCCGATGGATTCGTGGTGGAGGTTGGTATCCAGATCGCCAGTTGCGACTCTTTAGAAAAAGCGCCGGGCACTGGAAGCAGCGGCACATACATGAATCCGTGGAGATGGTTCCCGGAGCGCGAATTGAGACTCTTGCCGGAGATCTATTTCATTACACTGCAAGAGATGCTTCTTATCATCACAAAATGATTGGTGAACGTTACGCTCCTCTCGCAGCACTTCAGATGTTTGAACAAGGGCGGCGCACATCACCAGTGAGAATTGCGTCAGCCGCTCCTGCAGCTTTTATTAGGAGTTTGATTCTCAAAGCGGGTTTTCGCGATGGGCTGGCTGGCTGGAGCATCGCGAGCTTTGCGGCCCACCATGCATTTCTGAAGCACTTGATGCTTTGGGAAATGCAGAATAAGGACAGTCAGTAGTCAGTGGTAGTAGTATTGCCGATTTCCGATTGTCGATTGCCACTTCCTTCGAGGACGCCGATGAGCTTGATTAGACAGTCGAACACAATCGGCAATCGGCAATCGGCAATACTACTGACCACTGACCACTGACTAAGCTACAATCCCTCCGCATGCTTGCTTCCCAGCTACTGGCCCTCCGCGATCTGTATTTACTCCCGACTGCAATTGGATACCTTTTAGCCGGCATTTTTGGGGGAGTCATCGGTAGTTTTCTAAATGTCGTAATTCATCGCGTTCCCCGCGAGGAGTCGATCGTCTTTCCCAGCTCAAGATGTCCAAGCTGCGGTGCCGTCATAGCTTTCTACGACAATATTCCTGTTCTCAGTTATTTAGTGCTGGGCGGTAAATGCCGGGGCTGCAAGAAACACATCTCTGCGCGTTACCCACTAGTCGAACTTCTGACAGGTTTGCTATTCGTCGCGGTCGCCTGGCACGACGGTCTTGGTGCCGCATTACCTTTTGATCTCGTCTTCGCGTCAGCGCTGCTGTGTCTCGTGTTCATAGACGCGGAACACATGCTCCTGCCCAATGTCATTACTTATCCAGGCATTGTGTTTGCCGTTGTCGCTCGATTGGCGCTTCCCTACTTAACGGGAACGGTTCATTTTGACGACCTGGGATCGTTGACACGTGGTGCGCTGGCGGATTCACCTCTTTGGGCCACGTCGTTAGTAGGTGCATTTCTCGGTGCGTTAATCGGCGGCGGGTCGCTCTGGTTAATGGGCTGGTCCTGGGAAAAACTCCGCGGCATCGAAGCGATGGGACTTGGTGATGTGAAGATGATGTTTATGGTTGGAGCCTACCTCGGTTGGCGTTTGACCATTCTCACAATCTTCGTGGGCGTCCTATCAGGTTCGATCATCGGCATTGCCCTGATGGCGCGACAGGGGAAAAAGGACATGCAAATGCTCTTGCCGTTTGGAGTCTTTCTCGGGATAGGAGCGATTTCGGCATTGTTGTTTGGTGCAAGAGTGGTTGAATGGTACGCGGGACAGTTTAGGTGATTGCAGATTGAAGATTTCAGATTGCAGATTGGAATTATTACAAATTGTCAACCGACGATTTAAGGAATCATTTCCGAACTTGACGCGGCTAACTTTCTCGATTTCTGAAGAACTAGAACAGCGGGTTCACACATCAATCTGAAATCTGCAATCTGAAATCTGAAATCCTAAAGTCCATGTCTCGCAACCGCTTCCACCTTGGCTTAACAATGCTGTCAGGACTTTTTATGCTGGCAGTGCTGTTTGTCGTCCTGCTCTACGCGCTTACGCCCGAGACCCCGATATCGCGGGGCCCAATCCTGCTTGCCTCTTTCATCGCCATTCTCCTTGGGAGCCTTCTCGGTATTCTCTTTCTGCTGCGTTGGCTTTTGCGTCCCTATCAGAAACTCGTTGGCGAAGCTGAGCGCGCTTCCGTCGAGACTCAGTCGTTGAAGTCAAAAGACGAGGCCGAGTTTGTTCTTGAGACGTTCCAGAGTGTCGTTGCACAACTTCAGGAGCAGCGACAGGAGCTTGAACGTCTGAGTCTACAGGCTCGCGAGCGAGCCAGCTCTGCGGAAAAATTTAGTGAAAGAATTGTTGCCAGTCTTCCCTCCGGTCTGATTGCGTTTGACGGCACTGGACTCTCGATGGCAATTAACCAACCTGGGCGAGCTCTCCTGGAGTTGGACGGCAAAGCAATAGGTGAATCCTACGACAAGCTTCTCAGTCGCTATCAAGAACTATCAAAACTGGTGGGCGACTGCCTGCAGAAAGGAACACTATATCGTCGCGAGGAATTAGAAACCGTTACCGCTGATGGTCAGATAAGAAGACTGGGTGCGACTATCGCTCCGATTGAGTTACCGCCTGACGGTGGCCGACACGGAGCGTTATGCCTCCTCACAGACATCACAGAAGTTACGGAGCTCCGCGAACAGGTCGCACTGAAGAACAAACTCGAAAGTCTCGGCGAAATGTCAGCGGGCTTGGCCCATGAATTTAAGAACGCAGTCGCCGCTTTGCAGGGTTATGTACAACTGCTGCAAAGCCTGGATCTGAATGAACGGGCCGAGGCTGCAGCGGCTTCTTTACTCAATGAGGTTCGGGGTCTGTCTGTCATGGTCACAGCGTTTCTTAATTTCGCCCGGCCACAGCCTCTCCAACTCGAAGAGATTTCAATAACGGAACTTCTAGAGGATTGCCTCAGTGAGCTACAGCCTCTGTTCCAGGAGTTAAGTGTCCAAGTAGTCAGGAATACTGCGGAGAACGTGGTGGTTCCCGCAGACGAACGAATGCTACGACAGGCCATCTTGAACCTCATTCGGAATGCCGCCGAGGCTGTCGGCGACGACCAAAATCATAGGCAAGTGTACGTTCAACATTTGGTCGAGAGAGAAAAAGGAAAAGTGTGGTCCACGATTTCAATTCGCGATACGGGACCCGGCATTCCAGCATCTGATTTGCAAAGGGTGTTCATTCCATTCTTTACCACGAAGTCAAAAGGCCACGGGGTTGGATTAGCTCTGGCTCATCGTGTTATCACAGAACATAGCGGGACACTCACTGCGTCGAACTCAGAGCATGGCGGTGCGGTTTTTACAATTCGCCTGCCAATGGGTGCTTCTGACTTAGCTTAGCAAGCGGACAGAGACGGCAGCGCTTCCATTGCCTGATCATTTCTTTATCCTCGGTGCCAGGTTTTTGCATATAATGCGCGACGTTATCCCGACCTAAATCTATCGCTGACACTAACCCCTCGCTGTCAGCGCCCAAGATCAATTTCTGTAAATAGCAAGCCGTAATAGGAGACATGTCAATGAAGAACATGCTTGCCGTGGTGGCGCTATTGATCGCAATCCCTACACTCGCACGAGCAGACTACGTGCATGCCAAGGGGCAGGTTATGTTCAAGGATAGTGATGGAGAGACGAAACCCTTTGTGCACGTTCAGGTACGTCTGATGGATTCTGATTCCGATTACGATGAGGAGATTGCGAGGGGCTTTACCGACCACCTTGGGCGTTACAGCCTCTCAGGCTCAGCAGGCGACAGTCCCTGCGTTGGATGTGGCAAACCGGATCCATATGTGAAGGTCGTGCTCGAGGATCCGGGACGTGTCGAGGTACACGACATTATGCACTTCACACGTAATGCGGTCCTTACGCCGATATTCGAGGAGACCGCCGGCGAGATCGATTTCGGAACCCGCACGTTCACTGACGAGTATCCTGAAGGAATGGCGGCCATTCTGTATGACATGGCCGAGAAGGCCTACGATAAGTTTGTCGAACTCTCGGGTGATTCTCAGCTTCCCGGCAATGGAGGCGAAGTCGCTATCGAGATACCCGTTGTATTGTCATTCGGCACGCCCTACACAACCTGGGACACGATCCATTGGCCTGGGGTAAAGAAAGACTTCGGCGTTTTTGACCACGAGTTTGGCCATCGCCTTCGTCACGCCATAGACGGTGATGTAAACCACTTCAATGGTGATCTCATGTGGTACCGCTATGCTCGGCACCACGACAGGGATGAGGATACAAATCTGGGCTTTGCGTTCAATGAGGGTTGGGCTCACTACTTCCGTCATGTAATGCAGCCGAGTTTCCTGGACGGTCCGTGGGAGGGAGACAACAAGGGTAACGAAGTCGAGGGAGATGTGGCCACGAAGCTAATTGCCCTCAGCAAAAACTGCGGTGGCCGTGAGAGCTTCAAGTATATGTGGCGGACTCTGAAGAACAATCCTGGCAAGATTCACTCATATCCGGAATTCCAAAATGCGTTTATGGCTCTGAATCCGCCATGCAGAGTGACGAGACCACCAAAGCTCCCGACTCCTAAACGTAAACGCGAATTGAAGACATTTCCGGATACCAATACTGCAATTCTGGATACTTTGCGGGACCAGATGAAAAAGCAAATTGATGATATCGACGCAAAGTCACGCTCAATTGACATGTCCAAGGCTGCTCGTATTCCATCAGCCATCAAGACCCAGGACCATGCTGTCGTCAATCGTCTTTGGCAGAAGCGAATGCAATCTTCACAGGCTGCAGACACACGCGCCCGAGCAGCTTACCGAAAAGCGATGAGTAGTCTCCAGCCCATGACCTTTAGCTCGATTTATGATCGAACTTACGAGCGGGATGCTCAGGCGGCTCGTCAGAAGTTCATTCTGGCAGTGGCGCCTGCGCGTTTGCGTGAAGTGCAAGCCGTTCGTCGTGACATTGTGGTTGAAAGAGCGAAAACGCGGGATCCGGCCTTGCAGTCCTATTTGAAACGCGTCGATACGCGGTACGCACGCCTTGAGGCAGAGCTGAGGCGAGCGCTAACAAGTCGTCCTGAACAGCGGTCAAGGTTACCATTGGGGATCTTGCCGCGATCGTTTGCAGGAGGAAGCATCGGCCATTGAGATCAAGGTGCGTTGTCCAAACACATAATTGAACAGGAAGAACTGTAAGGAAAGGTAGATCCTGCTTGGACAAGGTCAGTACCGACACGCGGTAACGTCGGGTGCGTAGCCCAACTAAGCCGTCAGGGAGTAAACGGACCCGACGCTACCGCGTGTCGGTACTGACGTCGTCCAAGCAGGTCGCCACCCTCCTATCTGTTCTATCCTGAGGCGAGTTTACGAGGAAAATATTCTCCCCAGCGCTTATCCACCAGTTTCGCAATGTCGTCACGCACAATCAGTTCATCTGGAAAACCTGGCTTCGTACGCGCGTCAATTACGATCGGTGCTTTGTAAACAAGATGATGTCGATGCACCGATGTTTCAGCGGCATAGATATCTGCGGCGGGTTCGAACCGCGTCCATGTCGCCCAAAGAAAATCTGGTGACGAGCGTGCAACCCTCGCATCGTCGTGCAAGACAATCAATGGCCAATGAGACAGGGTTGCATCTGCGGCAACACGAGAAGCCAAAGATTCATCCTCAGCGTACGAGCGACCCTCTAGAACCAAACATCCACCGCAAAACACTTCCGCGCGCGATACGCTGTTTGATAGCGGTCCCACAAACTCTCGCGGCAAATCCCTGATTGGGTCTCCTAAACCCAGCATGATTGCCTTGCTACCTTCATTAACCTTTCCGCTGGTGTAATCAAGTGTATCCATTGAGACATTCGAAAACACGAACAGGTCAGTTTCTGGTTGGAATCGTGCCAAGACATGTTCCAGCAATCTCGGAAAGTCACTGAGATCTCGAGGAGTGTCAGTCAACATTAGGAACTTGGTTAGTGAGAGCTGTCCTTCGCCAAGAATTCTAAAGCCGGAAACAAGCGCCTCGCGACGATAACGCTCCTGAACCACAGCCGCACACAATGAATGGAATCCCGTTTCGCCGTAGGTCCACAGATCTCTGACTGACGGCATTACGAAGGGAAACAAAGGAGAAAGCAGTCGCTGCAGATAATCACCAATGAAGAAATCTTCTTGTCGTGGCTTGCCAACCACCGTTGCCGGATAGATCGCATCGCGTCGATGAAAGACGGCATCAACGTGGAAGACGGGGTATTCATGGCGAAGCGAATAGTAACCGTAGTGATCGCCGAAAGGGCCCTCCGGGCGTCGCTCTTGAGGCAGCGCGCGCCCAACCAATGCGAACTCGGCCTCAGCGGCTAGACGATGTCCACCGAGCGGATTCTCACTCATCTTCAACTTCTGTCCCGCAAGCAGCGAAGCCAACACCAACTCTGGCACATCTTCAGGCAAAGGCGCGATCGCCGAAAGAATCAACGCGGGAGGTCCACCGAGAAAAACTGTGATCGGTAGTGTCTCATTCAATCTCTCAGCCTCACGATAATGAAAGCCCCCGCCTTTCTGTATTTGCCAGTGCAATCCGGTCGACGCTGCGTCGAAGACTTGCATTCGATAGACACCGAGATTGTGTTTCTTAGAGGTTGGATTTTCGGTGTAAACAAGCGGAAGAGTTATGAAAGGCCCGCCGTCTTCCTGCCAGGTCGTCAGAACTGGCAACTGATCAAGACGCGCCGGCCGATCGACAACCTGTGTAACAGGAGATCGGGTAGTTTTGGTCGTGCCGAGTCGCAGCAGATCCAGGCCAACGGACCGACGCTTCCAAAGCTCCGCTGGTTTTGGAGGAAGTATTGATTCGGCAATTTTCACCAGCTCGCGAACGAGGGCTTCTGGCTTTGGACCAAAAGCCAGTTCAATTCTGCGATCGGTGCCAAATAGATTTGTGACGACTGGATATTTACTTCCCTTAACTCGGCTGAATAGTAATGCCGATCCACCTTCATCAATTACCCGGCGATGCACCTCGGCGAGCTCGAGATACGGATCGACTTCCGTCTTGATTTCGACTATTTCGTTTTCTCTGGAAAGTAGATCGAGAAATGTTCGCAGGCTTAAGTGCATCGAGGAGGGAGTATATCAGCTGGCAGGAGCAGGAGCAGGAGGCAGGAAAACAATCATTGGTCATTTGTCGTTTGACATCCCTGCCTACGGCTTTTCAACCGTCCTTGGTCGTACGCGAGTCGGGCTGGTTGTCTCTTGGCCCATTCGTTTTTCGATCTCATCGCACGCCGTCTCGGCTGAGTGTGCGACGTTAGGCTCCAGGGACTCGCGATATGACTTGATCAATTCGAGCGTCTGTCCATCACCCAGGCGCGCAAATGCTTTGAGAAGGCCAGCCGTCACACGTGGTGGATTATTTGCTTTCTTCAAGAAGGGATAAAGGAGATCAGGACTTTCCAACTCTGAAAGATACCCGACTGCTTGCTGGTGACGTCCTGAATCAAGCTCTTTTACGATACGAAACAAAGCGTCTGATTTACCCATACGATAAAGTGCCCAATCTAAGGCGAGTCGTACTTCTTTGTTCGTTTCCTGCAGTTGATAACCTTCGACGAGTTTTCGTTGATCTGTTGCCACCAACCGCGCAAGTGCTTCCGCACTCCGCTGGCGGAGAAGCGGATCTGGACTTCCAAGCTGTTTTGCCAGATCAGCAGTGTTGGCTCGCGCGTCGATGCCATCAACGAGTGACTGCGCATTAAGCGACGTGAAGCTCGCAAACAGTAGTAAGGCGAGGGGCAATACCAATCGCAAATTGTTTACGGAACAACAAAACATAAATTAACTCCACCAAAATATCACCAGGCTTGGACACGGTCAGTACCGTCACGCGGTAGCGTCGGGTCCGCAACCGCCCACAGCATCAAAGGCAACAACGGACGCGACAGAAAACCTAAATGTTTTGACACAGAGATCGCCCAGCGATCACTGCACCTGCTTCTTCTTCAACAATCTCGTGTTGAGATCCAACTCGGCAAACGGGATCACCTCAACGTTCGCGTAGCGCTTCTGCAAGTCGGGAAGAAACGCTTTGGAATTGCCAACGATGATGATATCGCTGGATTTGGCGTCTAACTTCATGTTGGCAAATCGCTGAACATCTGCCGCAGTTATTCGTTGCACATTGTCGATGTATCGATTGATCTCATCGAGACTCAATCCGTGGAGCGCCAACGAAGAGATGCGGCTTACTAAACCGTTCACTGTTTCCAGATTTCGCGAGAAGTCTCCAATTAAAACCGCTTTGCGCGGCGTCAATTCAGCATCAGCAGGCGGAGCCGACGATAAGCGCTCAACTTCTGACTTTAACAAATCCGCTACTTCGGCTCCTGATTCATTCTTCGTTTGCGCCACCGCTACAAATGGGCCAACATTGCGGCGAGCATCCAGTGAACTCCCTGCACCATAACTCAATCCTCGTTTGATTCTGATTTCTTGATTAAGGCGCCCGGAGTAACCATTCAATACAGAGTTAGTCACAATCCCTCTGTAATAGTCACTGTCCTTGCGGTCAATACCTCTCCGAATCAGAAAAACGGCGGCCTGCCCGGCGTCAGGCTTATCAATCACAACCACACGACCCGTTCGTTGATCAGTGGCCTTGTTTGCAGCTGACAATGTCGGTACTGGAGTTCGTGGCTTTAGCCAGCCACCAAAGAACCGAGTCGCTAAACTAAATCCTGCGGTGCTATTAATGTCGCCACCAATTAATAAGATCGCATTGTCTGGCCGATAGAAGAGGCGATGGATCTTCAAAATGTCTGACCTCGAGATTCGTTTCAACGATTCCAGCGTTCCCGAAATCGGATGGCCGTAAGGTCCGTCGCCGTAAAGAACTTTCGTACCCACAAAGCGTGCAATCGACCCTGGCTCATCCAACGCCAATGTAAGACTGTCGATATACTGTTGTCGCAAACGTTCTATTTCGTCGTTCTTGAAAGTTGGCTGACGCGCGACGTCGGCAAGTATGCTCATCGCCGGACCAATTTTTTCAGACATCACTCCGACTGACACCCGCGAGGAGTCCCATTGAGCACCGGAGTCAAGTAGTCCTCCCAATCCTTCTACTTCCTGCGCGATCCGCGTGGCACTTCGAGTTGTTGTTCCCTTCGTAAGAAGATTTGCAGTCAGGTCTGAAACTCCAGCCAGTTCCAGCGGATCAACTTCACCGCCATTCTTGATAACCAGCATTGCCGATACTAGTGGTGTGTTGTGTCGTTCAACGACAATGACGCGCAAACCGTTGGGCAGGGTTCGTTCGATGGGTTTGGGAAATGACACCGAGCGCGGTGTCGAAGGTAGTGGAGGTGTCGTCTGTGTCTGAGCGGCAACAACAAGGGCAAGTAGGACGATTATTGCCATGATAGTCGCTAGTCTGACCGTCGTCATGTCAGTTGACCTCCTTGCGCGTTCTATCGCGGTGGAGGTTTCCAGTCCTGGACGCCTCAGGCAAGTAGTAAAGCACCAATCTATTGGCCTCGGTGAAGTATTTCCTCATAACTCTTTGCACGTCGGCCGCGGATACGGACTGCAAACGCGCCAGGTCAGTATTTGCGCGTTTCGGATCACCGAGCAGCACCGCAGCCTCACCTAGAGCCAAAGCTTTACCATCACTCGTTTCACGTTCACGAAGCCCATTCGTAATCAGCTGGTTCTTCGCTTTGTCGAGTTCCGCTGCCGAAACAGGTACATCCTGTAGTCTTTTTATCTCAGCCAGGATAGAGCGTTCTGCATCCGCGGGCTTCTTTCCCTCCGATAACACCGCACTCACGAGAAACAGGCTAGCGTCCTCTCGTGAATCCGCACGAGCCGCTACTTCGGCAACCAGTTGTTGTTCATACACAAGTGCGTGATAAAGACGCGACGATTCGCCTACGCCAAGAATTGCTTGCGCAACATCGAGTGCATCAGTGTCAGCATCCGATTGGCCCGGGGTTAGAAATGTGAGACCTACGCTGGGAAGATCGTTAATGCCATACTCCGTCAACCGCACTTCTCCCTTGCGAGCCGGTTCCTTTATCCCGACGCGCGGCAGTACGCGGTCAGGCTTCGCAATTGGACCAAAGTATTTATCAACCCAGGCATCCAGTTGTTTTGGATCGAAATCGCCAACGACAACAAGCGTCGCGTTGTCAGGTCGGTAATACGTCGCGTGAAAATCTTGCACATCTTTCAAAGACGCCGCATCAAGATCCTCAATACTTCCGATCGTGGGTCGCATGTAAGGGTGGGCTAGATATGATCGCTGTTGAAGCAGGAATTCAAAACGTCCATAGGGCGGGGCGAGAACGCTTTCCCTGTATTCCTCCTTGACGACATCGCGTTCAGATTTGAAGTTAGTGTCGTCGACGTTGAGACCAGCAAGCCGATCAGCCTCCGCCCAAATCAGTGTCTCAAGATAATTTGACGGTACAACTTCGTAATAGACTGTCACATCATCCGACGTGAATGCGTTATTGAAGCCACCGACATCTTCAGTCAGGCGGTCCATCATTTCCGACTTCATGTTCCGGGTACTCTTGAACATCATATGTTCGAAGAGGTGGGCAAACCCGCTACGTTGGTTCGGATCGTCTTTCGAGCCAACGTGATACCAAACCTGAATTGAAACTGTTGGACTCGAGTGATCAGGAGCACCAATCACACGCAGGCCATTCTTAAGTGTGCGATCACTAAATTGAATCTGCGGCATTCGCGTTTGTGTTGCCGCGGCAGAGTGCAATGTCAGGATGATCACCGCGATTGCTGCTGTTTGAATCAAAGATTCACGAATCATCAATTTCTCCAACTTTAAGTTAGAACCCGGACCTGTCGGGGTAGTGACTAGATTGCTTCGCCATTTTCGATGTGTGATCGGCGTTTGACACGTCGATTGAGAATTCGCACGCAGGAGTCGTCTACTTGCCCAGTCGTACCGATCACTATTCAGGAAGAGCGCGCAGTGAATTGATGATTAATACAAGGTTGGTTGTTGCCCACGCCAGAAGTCGTTAGTCAATATCTAACGGGTTCCGATACGGTTTATCTTTGTCCTTTTCCGCGCGCTTCATTGCTTCCTGAAACTTCTCTTCCAGGATGCGATCACGATCCTTCATCGAGCTTAATTCCTGCGCAAAGATCTGTTCGCGCACTTGCTTTTGCTTATCGAGACCTTTCACCATTTCGTCAAAGGAGGCGATCGGTTTAGCCTTTTCCTCGTGCAAGAGCAGCGCACCAGTCTGAACATCAATGGTCAGGGTGGCTTCGCAACAGGGACAGATAATTGTGAACTTCGACGTGTCAGCCATTTACTTCCCTTCCTTCTGAGACACCGGCAACTTTACGTGCCCCAGTATATCAACATATCTCATGGTGATGGCAGGGTGGCCAATTCAGCGGCCTCTCATTCTCACCGTTCCCCCCTAGATCGCGCACCCAAGCTGTTAGCGTCTAAAAACTGAGTCAGAACCGGTCCTTAATTGCATGCTGCACAGAGAACACGGAGATGGACCGAAGTTAAGTCCAAACAAAAAAGGGGCAACCCACTAAGGAGCCACCCCGTTGCTGACCGCCCTTCGCAACATACCTAAGGAATTATCTTCTTAATTGCACTACCTGCCTTCTTAGCTCCCGAGACTGTCTTACTACCGACCGTCTTCGCGCCTTGGACGCTCTTGTTCTTTACGGTGGTCGCACCTTCAACGGACTTGTTAGCTACAGTCTTCGAGACATCGACCGTTTTCTCTGCAACACCCTCTGTCTTTTCTTTCGTGGCGGCACCGACGTCCTTTGCCTTGCCAGCCACATCCTCGCCCTTGTTCGCGACGAAACCAGCCGCGTCAGCAACCTTGTCACCGGTCGCTTCTAAGACGTCTTCGGTTTCGTTCTTGTTTACCTCACGTTCTTCACCACTTGGTGAATAAGCTTTGACAGTTTTTGATCCGTTATTAGTAGTGACTACCACTCTCGCTATCCGCGGATTGTTACGAAAGACGCGCTCCTGGGTTTTCACCCCGTTGGCGTCGACTTTGGTTGTCACCTCGGAATTGTCCGGCGCCGGCTTGGTCGTACTTTCGGTTGCGGCTGCGGCCTGCCCGTCAGGAGTTGCCGCACTATTTGTTTTCGAACATCCGGCAACCAAAACCAGCACTGTCATCAGAGTCAAAAAGCAAAGTCTTTTGGTCACGACTATAGTCCTCCTAGCCAAGTCAATTTGAGCAAGCTACGTTCCGCGGGGATCGTCGTAACTTTACGCCTTCTCAGCGAATCTGACGACCAAAGCCATACGGTTGGGCACTATCAGCGTTCAATTACAGTACGCACTTTCATGAAGCTTTCAATGCCCAACGCTGCAGGCATTTTAGATTGACTTTCGCTGGAATTTCCTTTAGAAGCACTCTACTGCAAAACTGCGGGCGGCGACGAATCCAACCTGTATCAAGCGCGCCGCGGGCGCATCTTCGTTGAATGTTTTCAGACTGAGATAGACATCTTTGCTCACTAAAAAGAATCCCCAAGGAGCCATTTTTATGCGCAGACTGGTTTTCATTGCCTTAGGCGCGTTGTTTCTTTTAGCGATACTGCTGCCATTTAAGAGCAACTTCACTGTGAAAGCAGACGCTGAGGGCGAACGCTTAGCGATGTATTGCAAGCCGGCAGTTGTTCGCATCGTTGATGGCGCTGTTGGGCAAATTTATTTCCAGCCACCCGGCTACCAGGGTCAAAGTTACAGCGTTTCATTGATCGCGCTGGGCTCGGGATTCTTTATTAGCGCCAATGGCTATATCGCCACGAATGCTCACGTGGTGTCTTTCACGCACGATGGCGAAGAGAAAGCTAAACAAGCGTTGTTTTGGCAGATGGTTCAACAGATTGGCAAACAACTAGGAAAAGAACCACGTAGCTTAAACGTAAACTTCATAAACCAATATAGTCAGTTTCAGAGCTTCAAACAGATTCATCATGTGTTCATTCCCGATGGCAGCTCGTTTCCGTTCGAGATCAAACAATATGGTGCCCCCACGGGTGAGAGTCAGGACCAAGGTAAAGACGTCGCCATTGTAAAAATCGAGGTCAAGAATGCGCCAATCCTGAAACTGAGCGATTCGGATAAGGTGAAGCTCCAGGATCATGTCACCGTCATTGGCTTCCCGGGCGCGGCTGACACTTTCAACTCTGGACTGCTCGATAGTAAGTCAGCATTCGAAGCCACCATCAACGACGGAAAAATCTCAGCGAAGAAAACAGCCAGCAGTGGAGCTCCCATCCTCCAAACAAGTACAGCCGCAACTCATGGCAATTCCGGTGGTCCTGTGGTCAGTGACGGAAACGAGGTCATTGGACTCTTAACCTTCCGCGGAGACACAGTCAATGGTCAGGAGGTATCCGGCTTTTCGTTCGTAGTCCCGTCTAACACAGTGATGGAGTACGTTCGAAGCGCTGGCGCCACCAATGAGGACGGCGCAACTGACAAACTCTATCGTGAAGGCCTGGAATCGTATTGGAGCGAGCACTACTCCGACGCAATCCCGAAGTTCGAGGAAGTTAAACGCCTGTTTCCGCAACACTCCGAAATCGAGCGACTTCTTCAATCGAGTCAACAAGCCAAGGCTGAAGGAAAAGATAAATCAAGCTTTCCCTTCTGGCTGGTTGCGATCGTTCTCGTAGTCTTATTCATAATTGTTGCGATCATCGTCATCGCGGTTATCGTATTTCTGATGACTCGTCGACGCGGTAAGAAGGCCGCTCCGACTGCACCCGTATCAGCCACACCCGTTTCCCAAAAACCAGCGGCCGCTTATTCACCATCTCCAACGCCAAGTTATTCACCATCGCCCTCAGCTCCACCGTCAGCGGCGAAGCCTGCGGCAACGCCGCCTCCAACAGCGCCGCCACCACCGAGCGTTCCCGATCAAGGCATGACCATCGATCTTTCCCGAACCGTGGCTATCGTTCCTGAGTTAGACACCGCGCCGATCAAGTATGGCTGCATCAAGTTTGTTTCCGGTGTCCTTGCTGGAAAAGAATTTGAAATTAAGCCTGATGGGGAGTTCGTTGGCCGTGACAGCACAAGTTCGCAGGTAGTAATACCAGATCCGCGAATCTCAAAACGGCATTTATGGATTGGCGTTCGGGAAGGTCGCGTGGTGATCGTCGACCAGGAGTCTCGAAATGGAACGTTCGTTAATGATCCCAAGTCAGCGAGGGTCAAAGAAACATCGCTTAATCCAGGTGACACCGTGATTCTTGGGGAATCGGACGTCGCACGATTCGAGTATCTAAACTAACTCGCTTCCCTTAAGAAGGAATCCTGTCTGCGCAGGATCCTTTCAACCGTCTTACGGTCTACACCCAACACTCTGGCGGCTGCTTGCTTGTTACCGCGTGTGTGCTCCAGCACTCGGGTTACGTAGCGTCCTTCCACATCGGCCAGCGACAGCCACTCCTGCGGTTCGGCAGGCGCTTCCGGGCGGCTAACGGCCGCCACTCCCTCGGCCACCTCGTGCAGCCGCACTCGCTCCGGCAAGTCCTGCACTCTGATCGTCCCATCACACAGCGCTGCTGCTCGCACCACCGCATTCTCCAACTCCCGGATGTTCCCCGGCCACGGATACTGTTCCAGCAACTGCAACGCTTCGG
>DASYRR010000117.1:0-4369 GCA_036004125.1 Pyrinomonadaceae bacterium
ATCCATGACGGAAGTTTCTGGCTAAACAAAGCGGCGAATTTATCTCTGAGAGACCGCGAAACCACGTAGGTGAAACCTGGGTGCCCGATTATCCGAGAGACTTCTTAGTTGCGAGCCGCTGTTGGTGAGGAGATCTAAATGGCACACTCCGTTCTTATTCCGCTGACCGCTTATCAGGAATACTCGGTGGAAGAAATGAAACGCCGGGCTGCCGAGTTCTACGCCGACATTCGGCGTCGGCGCACCGTGCGCGAGTTTTCCGACAGGCCGGTGCCGCGGGAGATGATCGAGGACTGTTTGCGCGCGGCCGGGACAGCGCCTAACGGCGCGAACATGCCGCCCTGGCTCTTCGTCGTCGTGAGCGATGCAGCAATCAAACAAAAGATCCGCGTGGAGGCAGAGAAGGAAGAGTACGAGTTTTATCACCACAAGGCTCCGCAGGAATGGTTGGACGCTCTGGCGCCGCTGGGTACCAACGAACATAAGCCGTTCCTCGAGACTGCACCTTATTTGATCGTGATTTTCGCTCAGAGCTACGGTGTCCTCCCCGATGACCGGAAGGTAAAGCACTATTACGCGCAGGAGTCGGTCGGCATTGCCACAGGCATTCTGATCACCGCGATACACCATGCCGGGTTGGTGTCGCTCACACACACTCCCAGCCCGATGTGGTTCTTGAACGACCTCTTGGGTAGGCCCATCCATGAGCGCCCGTTCCTAATTCTGGTCGTGGGCTATCCGGCGGAGGGAGCGCGCGTGCCGATGATCACAAAGAAGCCTTTGGACGAGATTGCAACGTTCCTCTAAAGCGTTCACTCGTAGGGCAGGTTTACGATTCAGCCCTTGACGCGAGATTCATTAAAGCAAATAGAAAGGACAAGCATGGAACAACAAACATATGTAGTCACAGGAGCCACTGGAAATATTGGCAAGGTAATAGCCAGAACGTTGTGCGCCCATGGTAAGAAAGTCCGCGTTGTCGGAAGAAGCGAGGAGCGCTTATGGCCTCTAGTTGCTGATGGCGCTGAAGCTTTCGTTGGATCACTGGATGACGCACGGTTTCTAACTCGCGTTTTTCAGGACGCCAAAACGGCTTTCGTCATGATCCCGCCTAACTTCGGGGCTGCGTACTTCCGCGCCTATCAGAACCAAATCAGTGAAGCCCTGGCGACTGCGATCACGGATGCCGGCGTCACTCAGATTGTCAGTCTCAGCAGTATTGGAGCGCAGTTGGCCGAAGGCACTGGTCCGATCAAAGGCTTGCACGACCACGAGCAGAGACTGAACCGACTTGACGGCGTCAATGTCCTTCAGCTGCGCCCTGGCTTCTTCATGGAGAACCTGCTTTTCAATGTCGAGCTCATCAAGCACATGGGAATTAACGGTAGTCCGTTAGAGCCCAACCTGCCAATACCCATGATCGCCACGAAAGACATTGCTGCGGTGGCAGCTCATCTAATGGAGGAAGCCTCATTCAGGGGTAAATCAGTGCGCGAATTGCTGGGCCCTCGCGAAGTCACGATGATAGAAGCGACAAAAGTACTCGGCAGATCGGTCGGCAAGAAAGACCTGCAGTATGTGCAATTCTCATATGGGGACGCGCGTCAGGCTATGCTTGGCATGGGCATGTCAGTCAGTGTGGCAGATGAGATGATCGAGATGTATCAAGCCATGAATGAGGGCCGGAGCCGACCTACGCAAAGTCGCTCGCCAGAGAACACCACGCCAACGACGCTCGAAGATTTTGCCGAAACCTTTGCTGCGTTCTATGGAGCGAGTGCTGTCGCGAAAGCATAAGCGCTTCGATCAACACACAATCAAGATCATGAAGATATACCACTCGCTGCCTGGCCCTCGATCGAACTACCGAATCTGTAATCATTGCGCAGCCCACCCGACTAATACCCAACGGGGATCTGTTAATCACGACAGTACAGATTCGAAAGTGGTGTTGGCAATAGCGACCTTATCCCGGGAATAAAGCAGGCTGCTTTCGGTATTGATACATCAGAAATCGAGGATGGGAGGCGACCAAGGCGCCGTTCCGCTGGATGTTCTGGCTCACAAGAGAGAATAAACGCTTGGCGAACTGGGCTTCGTTTGAGAGCGAAGCGCTGCCGCACCATGCCGATCTCTACCGGATGGCGAAGTGGTTATTGAGAAACCGTGACGAAGCCGAAGATCTCGTGCAGGAAACTTTTGTGGCGGCATTACGGTCATTCCATCGTTTTGAAAAAGGAACCAACTGTCGGGCATGGCTGATTAAGATCATGTATCACACGCTAAGCAAACGAAGACGCGCTGAGGGTCGCCTGCGTGTTGTCAGTGACAGCGAGGAGCAGATTGCGGAAACAGTCGCTTTCGAACCGCCCACACCACAGAGCATTACTGAAGAAGAAGTTTTGGAGGCACTCAAGCGCTTGCCGCATCAATTTCAAAAGGTTGTTATTCTCTCCGACGTTGAAGATATGACCTACAAGGAAATAGCCGGAGCACTATCGATTCCCACCGGTACGGTAATGTCACGCCTGCATCGCGGGCGAAGATTACTCCGCGCTGAGCTGTCGGCCTATGCGAATACCCTCGGTATCGGAAAAGCAGCCGACACGAAAACTTCAATGCGTGCTGAGAAGCAGGAAGGAGGGAAATCAAGTGCGGTGTCGAGATTTCCGCGAGATCGCTGACTCCTATCTCGGCGATGAACTCCTGGTCGAAACGAATCATGAAGTAATCAGGCACTTAGAGTCCTGTGCCGATTGCCGCAAAGAGTTGACGGCGCGGCGCGCATTGCGCAGCAAGCTGCGCGAAGCTTTTCAACACGCGCCAAACTTGCAGCCGAGTGACGAGTTTGTCGTCAGGCTGAAAGCTCAACTGCGAGACGTTGCGCTAAGCCGATCTCGTTTTTCGCCCGCCCGCGCAGCGTATGTTGCCGTTGCCGCGTCGCTGGTGATTGCCGCCGCGCTGGGATTTAGAGTTGTGTATCAGCGCTGGCATTCGCAGAAGCCGCCTTACGTTACTAGCGATGGAAATCGTAACGAGAAAACCGATCACGTAAGCAACGGCGGACGCCGTGCCCTTGTGAATGCAGCCTTAACCGAAAGCGCCATTGGCGACCATCGCGACTGCGCTCTGAACCATCGCCTGGCCGAAAAACCGATCGACCTCGACGAAGCCGGTCGCAAATATGATTCCGCCTATATCAATCTCGTAAGAACAGTGGTGTCAGAAGGGACACTTCCTGTCGGCGTCCAATTCGTGGGAGGCCATTCCTGCGTCTTCAGTGGGCGGCGCTTCGGTCACGTGATTCTGAAGTACAAGGGCGAACTGGTTTCGGTCTTAATAACCAAGATTGAAGCCCAAGATCAGGTCGCCCCCACGAGTGCAGGGCAACTGTTCGGCAATGCGCAATCCGATGGTTACCGGTTGGCGTATTTTGAGACCGAGCGTCACGCGGTCTACGTCGTGTCCGGTCTAAATGAGATTGAGAACCTGTCGATCGCGCAAGCCATAGCCCCTTCGGTATCAAGACACCTCAGGGACGCCGAGCGCACAGCTTGATGTCCGATCAAGTTAATTACATTGCACAAATTGTTGTTGCTGTTTCATCGCTTGGGCTGAATCTAAGGAGATCAAACTTCGCCTTGATCATACTGAGCAAGACATGAAACCATGATCCCATGATTGCGATCTATTAACACATTAGGCGCTTGTCTCTAAAGGGGACGTATGAGAAAGCTTACACAAATCACAAATCTTTGCTTCGTGCTGCTACTCCTCAGCAACACCCAAGCACAAGAAGCCGGCAATCCGTCTGTTAAGGAACCGGCTCTACGCCAGGAGTTACTTGAACGGGTCGAGCAAGACCAGGCGATCAGGAACGAACGCATCCGCAAACGAGTAGAGCATCCGGATGAGGATGAAGCCATCCTCGCGCGAATGGAGGTCATTGATACTGCTAATACAGAGCGCGTGAAGGCCATCGTCCGCCAATACGGATGGCCCAGCCCCGAACTCGTCGGGCGTGATGGTGCGGAGGCCGCGTTTCTCCTCGTGCAGCACGCAGAGCTCGCCTTCCAGAAGGAGATGTTGCCTCTTGTGGAGAAGGCCTACAGAAGTGGCGGGCTGTCGGGGCAGAGCTATGCGTTATTGCTGGATCGGGTGCTCGTGCGCGAGGGTAAGCCGCAGGTTTACGGGACGCAGGCGAAGGGCTTCGCAGAGTGGAAGGGGCAAGAGCCTGTGATGGAACCAATAGAGGATGAGGCGAACGTCGATAAACGGCGTGCGGAAGTGGGGCTGGGTCCTCTTTCTAAGTATCGAGAAGCGTTGAAGCGGATTTACTTTCCGCAGGATACGAGGAAACCGTAGGCCG
>DASYRR010000118.1:0-11036 GCA_036004125.1 Pyrinomonadaceae bacterium
TGGGCCTGGATTATACGCTTCAGGCAAAGATTGGTGTCAGACCATTCAAAGACGCTACTGAGAAAGCAATCGAGTTGTACCTGAAGGCTCTTAGCATTGATAACACCTTGCGAGTTGGCCAGAGTGCGATGGAGTTGAGCGAGATGGAGTTGTGGAACTGGGAGGCGATTGCAAAGGCCGGCAAGCAACACAAGGGTTACCATTTTGGAGACGGCGGTTATCTGATAGCGATGGGTCGGTTGGACGAGCAACTAGCCTTTGAGAATCGCATGCTCGGGTTCGATCCACATAATCCGCTGATGAATTTTTTCTACGCCGATACTCTTTTCCTTGCGCGACAGTATGATGCCGCTCTGGCGCAGTATCAGAAGACACTAAATCTGATTTCCCGTCTACCGCCGGAATACTCCAGCACTTTGGTCGATTGGACTCACTCCGGTCTGGGTCAGGTTTACCTGCAAAAGGGAATGTTCCCCGAAGCCATAACTGAATTTACCTTAGCCAAAAACTTGACCGAAGACTTGCCGCCCGGTTGGGAAACACTCGCCTACGCTTATGCCACGTCCGGACAAAGAGACGAAGCAAACAAGATTCTCAATCAATTGCAAGAGCGAGCCAAAGGTGGTGAGTACGTCTTACCGCTTGGCATCGCCTGGATTTACATCGCACTTGGCGACAAGGACCAGGCGTTTCTCTGGTTGGATAAGTCTTTTGCAGAGCGGTCGGACGGGATGCGAGTGATCAAAACGAATCCTATTTACGATCCGCTGCGCTCCGACGCGCGATTTACCGAGTTGCTCAAGCGAATGCATCTGCCAACATGAGCTTTTTGTTGGGGGATGAATGTTGGATAGTTGAAGTTAGATCCTCCACTCCACCGATCAACAGTAAGCGATGTTCTCCCGAAAACGCATTGTGTTGCCGTCCACAGTTTGTTTCATACTCCTTTCATTCGCATCAGGTTTCGCACAAACTCAGACCACAGGCCGGATTTCGGGGACCGTCAAAGATCAAAATGGCGCGCTGATCGCTGGAGCCGAAGTGAACCTGGTAAGCGACGCCACTTGCGAGAAACGAAAAATTACCACGGATGGAGAAGGGAACTATTCTGTGTGGTTTCTCTCTCCAGGCCGTTATCAAGTAAGGGTCTCGGCCAGTGGTTTTGCAACAATTAGCTTGAGTGCTCTGATCGTTGTCACTGAAACCACACCACTCGATGTGACTCTATCGGTGGCAGCGATCTCGTTGAAGCCTGACTCCACCTCCATTGCCAATCCGCTCATTCAAACGGAGGGTCCACAGCTTGGTCGCGTGGTCGATTCCCGTGCGACTTCAGAATTGCCGCTGGCAGCGCGTAACTTCACTCAGCTTCTCGGCCTTTCAACCGGCACAAACACAGTGCTGGCTGATAACACCACCATCGGGCGCAACACGCAAAACGTCTCAGTCAATGGTTCACGCTTCACGCAGAACAACTTTCAGATCAACGGCATTGACGCAAACCCAGGTATCGGTGGTCTCGGTCGGCGCCTCGCGGATCCCGCGCCCGAGTCCATCGCGGAGTTCAAAGTGCAGACCTCACTTTACGACGCGACTTTCGGACGAGCTGGCGGCGGAAATATTCAGATTGTTACCAAGAGCGGCACCAATAATCCTCACGGGAGCCTGTACGAATACTTCAGCAACGATGGACTCAATGCTAACAATCCTTTTTTAAAGGCCGGTGGCGTGCGTCGGCCCGTGCTGAAACGCAACTACTTTGGCGTTACAGTTAGTGGTCCTGTGCGACCGAATAAGATCTTTTTCTTTGCTTCTTATCAAGGCATACGCGAGCGCAACGGCATCTCGAACAGCATCTCTTCAAACGTGCTCATTGCACCGGGCCTGACCGATGATCGTACGGAGCAGAAGCTGCGCTCAACCTTTAGCTTGCCCTCAATCCACTCAACGGCAGTGGCTCTTTTGAATGCACGTTCAGCGAGCGGCGGGTTTCTGATTCCCACCCCGAAAGCAAACGGTCGTTACTCAGGATCGTCCGTGTCGTTCTCCCGCGAAGACCAGTTCAATGCAAATGCAGATTTCCGCATTTCTCTTAACAACTGGTTGGCGATTAAGTTCTTCTTTGCGGAGACTCCGCAGACCCTGGCGCTTTCAGGAGCGGCGAATGTTCCTGGCTTTCCTGTCGCTGAAGAACTCGCAAATCGACTGCTCTCGGTACAGGATGTTCACACGTTCAATTCTCGGGTTAGCAACGAAGCACGTTTTGGGTTCAACTTCGCGCGCCGTGACGTTACTACTCAACAGGCCATAAGGGATGCGGACATCGGCATCGCACGCTCAACTGCCATGGCCTTTCCGGGAATGCCGCTTATACAGATTGCCTCTGCTGCCGGCGGGCTATTACTCGGCACGGGAGCGCTGCAAGACATAAAGTCCAGCGCACCGGTCACAACTTTTGCCGATACTCTGTCGATCGTGAGGAGACAGCATTACATTCGCGCGGGTGGTGAAATTCGTTATTACCAATCAAAATTCAATGCGCCGGTGTTGACGCGCGGCGTGATCAACTTTGACGACTTCACCAAATTTCTGCTTGGCCGGCCGTCTCTCTCGAGCCTGGCCAATGGCATCACCGAACGCAACCTTCGGACGACTGACTACAACTTCTTTCTACAAGATGACTGGAAGGTTTCTTCCCACCTGACGCTTAATCTTGGATTGCGTTACGAGTTGGATCTTCCGCCCTATGACACGCACGGTCGCCTCTCCACCTTCGATCCGTCGCTCTATAAAACACGACCGCTTAGCGATACAGCGACAACGAAATTGGTGGTGCCACTCGGAGGCATTGTGCAAGCTGACAACACGATTCCGGCACACGATAGTCCGGATGTGGTCAACGTGGGCAAGCGCGTCCTCTACAGCAGTGACCCCAACAACTTCGGGCCGCGTGTTGGTTTCGCTTACGCTCCATTTGATTCGGGACGGCTCGTGATGCGCGCTGGGTACGGTATCTTTCACTCTCGCTCGACTTTTGTCAGCATAAACAACAGTCTGTTCTCATCACCGTTCTACTCGCTAACATTCAGTACGAACTCCATCGAGAATCCCTTCTCTCCGTCCTTGCCGAGTTCGAACGAGTTTCCTACGCTTGTGCCAGGCTTTCCGCTTTTCGGTTTCACATTTGATCGCAATCTGCGTACGCCTTACGTCCAGCAGTACAACGGCAGTGTGCAATTCCTGTTGACGAACGATATGCTGTTGGAGATTGCCTATGTCGGCACGCGGGGGCTGAACCTGCTGCGGCAAGTGGCTATCAACCAGGCCCGCCTTGCAAGCCAGCAGCGTCCCATTGTTAATGCGGTTACTGGCGCTACGATCACTACGAACACGCCTGGTAACGCACAATCGCGCGCCCCGTTTCAAGGAGTGTCGTCGAACAATGGACAAGCTGGCTTCTTCCAGGATCAATCCACTGCGCAGTCTGTTTACCATTCGCTACAAACGAGTTTGACGAGAAGATTCTCAAGCGGACTGCAACTCTTGGCCTCGTATACTTTCTCCAAATCAATTGACAACGCTTCAGGAAGTACACAGGGCACAAATGGAGGTGACACCGGCGGCATCTTTGGCGATCAACTAGACAACCGTGCCAATCGCGGTGCCTCAGATTTCGACCGCACGCAGCGTTTCACTTTGAGCTTCCTGTGTGATTTGCCACGCCCCGCTTTCGCTCTTCGATCAACTTTCAGACGCGTGCTTTTTGTCAACTGGCAAACGTCAGGAATAGTCACAGCGATGTCTGGAGCACCGATCGATATTCTAGATGGCGGCGCGGGCACGTTTTATTATGGTTCGGGCGGCGTCGCCCGTCCCAACTGGGCACCAGGTGCATCACGAAAAACCGCAGTCAACAACGTTCCAGCTGGGTATTTTTTTAATCCGTTTGCTTTTGCGCGGCCCACTGTGCCAACAGGTCAGGTGATACCGAGTTCAGGTGGCCTGGCAACCTCGGGTGTAGTTCCGGCGGGCGCACCGTTCGGAACTGACCTCGGCAACGTTGGGCGCAACTCTTTGCGTGGGCCACGACAAGCAAATGTAGACTTCTCGATCAGCAAACGCTTTCCTTTCGCTGAATCAAAGAACATCGAGTTTCGCGCGGAGTTTTTCAATCTCTTAAATCAGGTGAACTTTGCCAACCCGATCAGCAACCTGAATGCAGTTACCTCATCGGGCGGCAGCATTGGATCCATAACCGGAGAGATTATCAACCCAGGGGATTTTGGGCGGATTATTTCGACGAGCAATAACGCGCGGATTATTCAATTTGCGTTCAAGCTAAATTTCTGATCACAGTTTTTCGCTATACAGAGCGAAGTTTCCCCAGCAATTCAAGAGTTCAGAATGGAAATCAATGTGTTCTTCCTCAAACTATCCTCAAGAGCGACACTCCTTCTCCGCCGCTGAAGATCCCAGCCACACTCCCAGTCATCAGCGTAGCTAACGTAGCAGCGAGCAAGGCTCGTAAGCCCAGGCTGGCGAGATCGTCGCGACGTGAAGGAGCAAGTGCCGCCGTGCCGCCCACAAAGATTGCCACGGCTGCCACGTGCGCAAATCCACAAAGAGCGTAACTGAGAATCACGACAGTCCTGGTATCGGTCACTTGTCCATTCGAAATTAGCTGGGCGAGATGGTTGTAAGAGAAAACCTCTGTGAGGATGACTCGCTCGCCCAACAAACGCGACGCTATTGGAACATCGTTCGATTGCACTCCAAGCAGAAAAGCGATGGGATAGAAAACCCAACTCAAGATTCTCACGAACGAAAGCGGCTCGCTCATGCCCAACCACGAACTGCAAGCGCTGAGCAATTTGTCGATAAGAGCGACGATTCCCAGGATTGCGATGAGTAGTGCCGAGATCCCCGCGGCAAGTTTCAACCCGTCCATGGCTCCCTGGATGATGGCGCTGATCAGGTTTTTTGACCGTGTTGACTCGTCCTCCGGAGGTACGGTCGCCAGCGTCTCCGGCGTTTCGGTTTCAGGAATCAGCAACTTGGCTGCGACCACTGAAGCAGGAATTGACAGGATAGAAGCCGAGATCAGGTGGCCCGCTATCTGAGGAAAGATCTCAGTCAGAAAGGCCACGTAGATTCCCAGCGTACTTGAGGCCACCGTTGCCATGCCTGTAGTCAAGAGCAGCAATAACTCCGAGCGCGTCATGTTTTCCAAATACGGTCGGACAACGAGCGCCGACTCGATGCCAACAAAGATATTTGCCGCACTGGAGAGTGATTCTGCGCCGCTGATTTTCATCGTTCGATGGAAGAGCCTGGCGAAGAGTCGCACGAATATCGGCAACACGCGCAGGTGATAGAGCGCAGAGGTGATCGCTGCAAAGAAAATTACGACCGGAAGAACTTGAAAGATGAGGATGAAGCCGATGGATCCGGACTCGCCGGGGCTCGCAGCAAGTGGTCCGAACAGGAATACAGAACCACTCTTTGACGCGTTGAGTAACGCCAGCACCGCATCATTCAACCAGAGGAACACTCGATGGGAAACAGGTAAGCGAAAAATGATCAAGCCAATCAGAAGTTGCAGCGCCACTCCCCACGCTATGGTTCTCCAGGCAATCTTTCGTTGATTACTGGAAAGCAACCAGGCAATTCCGGCGAAGACCATGAAGCCCACGACTGACACGGCGTGATGAATCATATCCCTCCATCCTCTTCTTAAGTTTTATCGCAGAGTCGTAAGATACGAGAGGAAGGAAGCGTGAGGCAATCTTCCTTACATGAAAACCAGGGCAACACAGATGCCATGCGGGTGTATCACTTGACCACTACCCGGTATTACTGGTTAGTGTCTGTTCAAGTGCGACACCAACCGAGGGCATTCAAACCGGCACAACAGTCAGCCGCCTTTCAACGGGCGTCTGCTGGGTATCATTGAACGCACTTGAATTGTCCTGGCTGTCTTTCTAAATCAAGATCAGGAACACGATGGCGAAAAGGAGAGTTTTTGTGGACACGAAATTTCATCCGGCAGTGAGGGCGATCAAAGCAGGCGACCTCGAACGCCTCAAGGCCCACTTGAAAGACGAACCATCATTAGCGACGGACCGTTCTTCAAGGAGCCATCCCACACTATTGCAGTGTTTGGCGCTTGAAGCCGTCAACGTGGCAAACAAAGTTGAAATGGCAAAAGTGCTGATTGACGCCGGCGCAGATGTCAACGGAGCACTCGGTGCTGCGGCATGCATCGACAATGTTGAGATCACTGAGTTGCTTCTTGATCGCGGCGCCGCCCTCAATGGCACGGGCAGCTGGTCGCCATTAGAGGAAGCTTTGTATTGGAACAATCAGGGCGTGATCAAGGTGTTACTCGAGCGAGGTGCGTCTGTCGACAACCTGCGCAAGGCGTCAGCACTTGGTCGCACCGAGTTGATCGAAAGTTTCTTTAGCACTGATGGGACCCTGAGGCAAGAAGCTGGAAAGATCGATTGGCCCTTCGGCGAATTCGTGAAGTCGAATCGGAATTCCCGGATAGAGCGCGAATTGCAAGCGAAGTTTGCTCGGTGGTCAGATGATCAACAGGACATCGTCGACAACGCTTTCGTCTACGCCTGTATGCACAATCAAATTGACGCAGCGCGCCTCTTATTGGAAAAGGGCGCGCAAATCGATGCCATCCCGCCTGGTTTTGATTATTCCGGAACTGGCCTTCATTATGCGGCGCACAACGGTCATCGAGAGATGGTCGAGTTCCTGATTCAACTGGGCGCTCGAGTGGACATCACGGATACGAAGGTGAATGCGACGCCTGCCGGTTGGGCGGAACATGGCGGTCATCCTGAACTCAAGGAGTACCTGGAACGGATGGCGAAGTAGGGAAGTCACTGAAGGGCCCTTTTCTGCTCGACGCAGCCGCCAGAGCATAGACGTGTCCTCAGCGCTGTGGCCTTTGCTTACCGTTCGATTGAAGATCGCGAACCAGCCAGGGAAAGCGTTTGATAATTTGGATCGTTGAAAACAGGACCGTCGGTGCCTCATCTATCGACACTTCAGTGACCAACGGAGCACCGTCGGATCGACAGAACTTAAAATTCGCCTCCGTAAACAGTCTCTGACATGTTGGACACCGTTTCATGAATCGACACCTCAACCCTAAGGTCCTCTCAATTAGTAACGCGCAAAAGAAAGCTCTTTCGGTCCTCGACTCTTAATAAACTCTTAACCCAAAATGAAGGAACGATCCACGAAGTCACACGAACTAAACACGAAACTCATTACAGGCCCAATCGACTTTTGAGGCAAAGCTCCGCGGCTGTGTGAAAACTCGGACATTTGATTGGCTAAACAGGAAATTAACCACTAAGTTTCAAAATAGGTCCAGGTTTCTGGGAAGTCCAGGTTGACACTTCTTGCGGCGGACAATAGATTCTCTGACCCCTAAAACAATTCAGCGGGCTTTTAAGCCCCAAAGGAGAGCAAGATGAGCATAAAGCTTACGCGGCGAACTGTCATCGCGGCCATCGTGATTCTTGCCTGTGCCGTGTTAGTACCGATCGCATTGCGTGCGGCTAGTAGTTCAACCGTCCTCGAAGCGTGCGTCAATCCTGGAAATGGCAACATGCGTCTTGTCGATGCTGGCACATCCTGCCATAACAATGAGAGCCGGGTGCAATGGAATGCTGAAGGTCCAGCAGGACCGCCGGGACCTCCGGGACCCCCAGGACCTCCAGGACCATCGTCCGGAGGACCGCCGTTCACGTGGATCTGTACGCCGGCGCGGCTTCCAATGTCCGGCAGCAATACGAGGGCAGACTTGTACGTCTACAATGCCAGTGCCTCGACGGCCAATATCTCAGTAAACATTTTGGATAGGGACGGAAACAATTTGATGGGGCATAACATTCCGGGAACAGCGCCTGCCGCAAATTATCCCGGCGAGGCCAATGGGGCCACGGTTGCTCTTCTGTCAGTTCACACTCGGGATCTTGACTGGCAAATGCCTGTCGTTAGTGGGCCGGGCTTCGACGGAATTACGGATGTATCACTCACAGTTCGTGTTATTTCCGATCAACCGGTTGTTGTAGCGTCGCATTTCCAATTCAACCCAATCGGTATGCCTGATGTTTGCCACGAGGTGCCGAGGTAAAAGCTCGATGCGCCGAATTGTCAAAGCGAGCCACACGCTACCGAGACTGTGTGAAACCGCAGACAATCTGAAAAGGTGAAGTGATACAGATAGTCGGCGAGCACTCGACACGGAACCAGGAGCGAAGCGACTGCAGAATGTCCGATATGCTTTAGCTTGTCGTGTTGCATTGCCAAATGCCCTGAACTGCTTAGGCGGTCAGCACGACAAGCTAAAGCATATCGGACATTCTTGACAGTCAGCTAATCGCTACATATAGTCCGACTCCCAGACGTTCAACACAGTAAGTAAGCTGATTTCAGAGCAAGGGAGTTGCGTTGAATGAAGCGAATTCTTCTTGTCATCGCCGTAATTGCACTTTACGCCCTGCACCAGGATTTCTGGTTTTGGCGTACAGCCCATCCCCTCGTATTTGGTTTTGTTCCCATTGGGCTTTTCTACCAGGCTTGTTTTTCTGGTGCCGCATCATTACTGATGTGGTTGCTCGTAAAGAACGCCTGGCCCGTTCATCTTGAGCACGAGATCGAACAAGTTAAGTCCGAGGAAGAGCCCACTCATTGATTCCAGCAATCTTTGTTTTCTTATATCTCGCCGCTGTTCTTTACATTGGCGTCTTTGCTTTTCGCAAGGCCAGAGGCGGCAAAAAGGCGGAAGACTATTTTCTTGCGAGTCGCTCGCTCGGGCCTTTTGTATTTCTCTTTTCGCTCTTTGGAACCAACATGACCGCTTTTGCGATCCTTGGTTCATCTGGCCACGCTTTCTCAAACGGCATCGTTACGTTCGGCTTGATGGCTTCGTCCTCAGGACTTGTCATTCCGTTGACAATCTTTTTCGTTGGCACGCGTGTTTGGGCACTGGGCAAGAAACACGGCTTCATGACGCCGGTTCAGATGTTTCGTGACCGTTGGGAATGCCGGCACATTGGTACGTTGATTTTTGTGGTCCAGGCCGTTTTGCTTGTGCCATACATCATCATTGGCATCATGGGCGGAGGCACGACGCTGAATGTCATCAGCGGGGGTAAGGTTCCCTACTGGTTTGGTGGGGCGATAGTGGCACTAGTCGTGATGGGCTACGTCTTTTTCGGCGGAATGCGCGGGACTGCCTGGGTCAACACGTTTCAGACCATTCTGTTCTTGACGTTTGGCGTCATCGCGATCATCGTCATTGGCACGGGGATGGGAGGATTCAAGAGTGCCGTCAACGCGATGCTTTCATCGCCGGCATTGGCTCCGCTGCTCACTCGTGAGCGCATCTCGCCTTATTACTTCTTTAGCTATACCTTCATTCCCTTGTCGGCAATCGCATTTCCTCACATTCTGATCTTCTGTCTGACCGCGGAGAAGATGAAGCATTTTAAGAAAACGGTGATCTTCTATCCGTTATGTATTCTGGCGATTTGGTTGCCGTGTGTTTTTCTCGGTGTGATGGCTAATCGAGTAACCGATGTTCCAGCAATTCGAGCCAAGCAGGAGGCACGACGAGTTCTTGCCACTCAGGGAAAGACGATGCCACCTGAGGAGCGCGACGAGTTGAGAGAACAGTCGGCAGGTGATGACGTGATCATGTTGCTGCTGCAACGTTACGCCCCGCTTTGGCTTGCTGGACTGCTCGGCGCCGGCATCATGGCAGCAGTGATGGCCAGCGATTCACAAATTCTTGCTCTCTCAACAATGTTCACGGAGGACGTTTTCGCCTTTTATGGGCACAAGGAGCGCTTTGGCGAAGCTGTGCAAGTGCTGACCGGTCGTCTCTTCATCGTACTCATCACCATCTTTGCGTATGTAGTTGCCTTGCGCGCACCGGAAACTATTTTTGAGTTAGCTATCCAATACGCATTCTCCGGGTTTGCAGCGTTATCTCCTTTATTAATTGCCGCCATTTTCTGGAAGGGAAGCACAAAGTGGGGCGCGTTTGCATCAACTGCCTGGACCGCCTCAGCGGTAATTGCGGTAGCGCTGTTTCAACATTTCGTCCCGGCTCCAGCTCCAGGCCCGTCGGTGGTCGTTTGGAATGTGGCGGGTATGGAGGTTCTCTCGCGCACGCCGGGCGGCACTGCGGTCTTCGGATTCATGCCCGTCGTACCGATGGTGCTTATTTCGGCATTGCTTATGTGGACAGTGTCGTTAGTCACCAGCAAACCGAATCAGACAACAATCGCGAAATATTTTTGAGGTTAAAAAGATGAAGACAATGATCGTGAGACTATTCCTGTTGGCGGTTGCGAGCTGCTCGTCTATCACTGTTTACAGTCAAACACCCTCAAGTAGCGCGTCAACTCAGAAAAGCGGAAGTACGGAGCGTCGGGTGGTGAAACTACCAGGCGCACCGCCGCTGACTGCTCCGATTTCTCCGGCGATTGTTGCCGGCGATTTTGTTTTTACCTCCGGACAGATTGGGATTGATCCGAAGACGGGTTAAATGGTTGTTGGTGGGATTGAGGAACAAGCCGAGCAAGTCTTACGTAATTTGACCGCCGTTTTGGAAGCTGCCGGAAGCAGCACGTCACACGTATTGAAGACCACCGTGTTTCTTGCCGATATGGCTGACTATGGTGCTATGAACGAGGTCTATCGTCGACACTTCAAGGAAGATCCGCCAGCGCGATCGGCAGTACAGGTGGCGAAGTTGCCGGCGAATGCGAGGATTGAGATCGAGGCGGTTGCCGTGTTGAAGAAGAATTAGCATTCGATAAATATGAGGTTCGATGAAGAAGAACAAGTAGGAAAGGTCGCCTCCTTGGAGACAAGTATGCTGAATGTCAGGGTCGTGAGAGAGTAAGATAAAAACAGCTTACGCAAGGAGAAACGACCATGACAGCAAAAGTCTCAAGCTTGGTACCGCGCGACTATGACATCTTTATCGGCTTAGACGT
>DASYRR010000119.1:0-20007 GCA_036004125.1 Pyrinomonadaceae bacterium
ACTCGACAAACTAAAGTTTATCGGACATCTTTACGGGCGGTCTCTAATAACATATCTCATCGGAAGAGAACAAATGCTCGATCTCAATTACGTTCGCGAAAACATCGATAAAGTTCGGCAAGCTTTGCAGGCGCGGCACTTCGACCTTACTCCGCTGGACGATTTTGAGAAAGCTGACACTGAACGCCGCAGTGTTATTGCTGAATCTGATCAACTTAATGCACAACGCAATGCTTCCAGTCGCGAAATCGGCAACCTGATGAAGGAGGGCAAGAAAGAAGAAGCAGAAGCGCGTCGGGCGGAAGTTGGCGGACTCAAGGACCGCATCGCCGAACTCGATAGACTGCGCTCGCAAACTGAATCTCGCATGCACGAGCTCTTGTCAACCTTACCAAACATTCCGCACGAAACGGTGCCGATTGGTGAGGAGGAATCAGACAACGTCGAGGTTCGCCGATGGGGAATGGCTCCGCAGTTTGATTTCGAACCCAAGGATCACGTCGACCTCGGGACGTCCCTTGGCATTCTCGATCTCGAACGAGCCACTAAGATTGCAGCAGCGCGGTTTGCGATTCTCAACGGCGCTGGTGCCCGACTGGAGCGTGCCCTCATCAGCTTTATGCTCGATGTTCACACACGCGAACATGGTTACCTGGAAACGCTGCCGCCTTTCATCGTGAACCGAAACGCTTTGTTTGGCACTGGACAACTACCAAAGTTCGAAGCCGATCTCTTCAAACTGGAAGATGATCGCGAGCTGTATCTCATTCCGACTGCTGAAGTCCCGGTGACGAACTACTACCGTGAAGAGATCATCGACGCATCACAGCTACCAATGAAGTGGGTGGCATATACACCATGTTTCCGATCCGAAGCTGGCAGCTATGGAAGAGATACTCGTGGGGTCATTCGCCAACATCAATTTGAAAAAGTTGAGCTGGTAAAGTACTCGCTGCCAGAGGTTTCATACGACGAGCTAGAACAGCTTACGCGGGACGCAGCAAATATCCTGGAAAAGCTCGGTTTACACCACCGCGTAGTCAATCTCTCGACCGGCGATCTCGGTTTTAGCAACGCCAAGACGTACGACCTGGAAGTCTGGCTGCCATCTCAAAACACATTTCGCGAGATCTCTTCCTGCTCAAACTACGAGTCGTTCCAGGCAAGACGAGCACAAATTCGCTTCCGACGGTCAGGAGGAGCCAAGCCGGAGTTTGTGCACACATTGAACGGATCAGGCTTGGCGATTGGAAGGACGTGGATCGCGATCTTGGAGAATTATCAACAGGCGGATGGATCTGTGATCATCCCCGAGGCGCTGCGACCGTACATGGGTGGGCTGGAAAGAATCGATTAGTAGTTTTTGCATCCAATAAAGAAATCATTTTCCATTTGTCATTTGACAGTTTTCAGTTGTCATTTGAGAAGACGGTCTTTGGCCGTTGGTTTTTGGTCTTTGAATCAGCGACCACAAGCTTGAACTCAAAGGCCAAGGACCAAAGGCCATTCTTCTCAAATAACGACTGATAACTGTCAAATGATAACTGGAAAATGATTTTTTTGGATCGATCGTCTCACTTAACCCGAAGATCATAGGGCATCAAAAACATCGTCTCGCCGTTTTTCATTCGATCCATCAAAGCCATGTAACGCAATGCCCGGCGTGCATCCTCAGGCAGCGCTGCGGCAATGGCGCGTTGCTGTTCAACTTTGGTGTTTGAGTTTTCTCCACCACCACTCAACAGTTGCTGAAGAAATGTTTGCGGATAAGGAAGAATCACCCGCTCAACTCCCTTGTCAGCCGGGATCTTCGCGAGTTGTTTCGCAACTTCAATTGCGCGATCAAGGCCGCCAAATTCGTCGACCAGTCCGCGATCCTTTGCTTGCGCTCCCGTCCAAACGCGCCCTTGACCAACCGAGTCAATTGACTGTGCGTCTTTGTTGCGACCCTTCGCCACCTTGGGAACAAAATCCTGGTAGTAAGTTGTCTTAATCCAATCTTCGAACTTCACTCGTTCTTCGTCAGAAAACTTCTCCGTCTCACGAAACATTCCGGCATTCTTTCCCCGGAGGACATACTCGTTTGAAATCCCCAGCCAATCGTAAAAACCACGCATTACTGGCTTACCGGCAACCACCCCGATTGAACCGGTGATTGTGGAAGGTTGAGCAACAATCTTGCTAGCGGCGGCTGAAATGTAATATCCGCCTGAAGCGGCAACGTCGCTCATTGAAACCACCAATGGCTTCTTCTGATTCGCGGCCTCCACAGCATGCCAGATTATGTCGGAGGCCAAACCGGAACCGCCCGGACTATCAACGCGAAGCACGATTGCTTTGATCGACTTGTCCGACGCTGCATCACTCACCGCTTTGGCGAGCGTGTCGGAGCCAATTGACTGTTCACCCGAGGGACTGTTTTCAGAACTACCCGAACCAATGGTGCCAGTTGCATAGATGACTGCAATCCGTTCGCCTTTGTTCAAGCCCAACGATTCAGGCGAAACGTCTCGATATTCAGCTCCCCGGACGGGTGCAAACGTGTCTGAATCTTTATAACCAAGCGTCGCTTTGATCTGTTTCTCAACATCATCACGATACGCCGACTCGTCAATCAGACCAGCCTCTTTAGCCTTTGCGGCGTTGTAAGGCGCATTGTCGATCAGCGCGCGGACTTCCTCTGGGGTTTTGTGTCGAGCCTGGGCGATCGCATTGACATAGCGGCCGTAGAGATCATCAAGCAGTGAATTAATATATTCTCGATGCGCATCGGTCATCTGTTTCTGGGTAAACATGTCGCCGGCGCTTTTATATTTTCCAATCTGGTAGATGTCTGGATAGATCCCCAGCTTGTCCAACGAACCGCGAAAGAACATCACATCGGCGGCGAGTCCGTTTATGAACAACTCACCCGGAGGTGTCACATAGATTTTGTCGCACGCGGTCGCAATGTAGTATTCCTTGTTGAGTCCAAGCTCCATGAAGGCGTAGACCGGTTTGCCGGAAGAACGAAAATCAGCGATCGCATCGCGAATCTCCTCCGACTTTCCCCAACCCGCTCCGGACATGTTTACATCCAACAGGATCGCTTTGATTCGTGTATCAGCTTTCGCTTTTTTGAACTGCATCACCAATCCGGTCAATGACTGATCGGGTCCGCCAAAATATTTTTTGAGAGGATCGTCCGGACTATAGTCTGGCAGTGAGCCCGCCACACGAAGTGTCAATAGACTGTTGTCACGGATAGTCGGTTCGCCTCTGCGAAACATTGAAACCAGCACGGCAACGCCGAGGACTGCGACAAAAACGAGGACGGCGAGAATTCCGCCGATGATTAGTAGGGCCTTTCTTGTGCCTGACATCGCCATATTAATTTCCTATCTGAGAGTGACTAATTATCTGGGGTTTTTGATAAAGAATGAGCATTAGTGTTTACGCATCACGCCTCGAAAAGGTTCAAATCGGGGCAGTAGCCCGACTGTCAAGGAGGGCTCCGACATGGAACCAGCGCCATCCTTCACCGTCGGGCTACTGCCCCGGACGCGCATACGCACCGATCAATCACTCTCCTTTAACGATCCATCCGCCGCCAATGACTTCATCTCCACAATAGAAGACTGTAGCCTGCCCTGGTGTAATCGCGCGCTGGGGTTCGTCGAAGACCACTCGGACACGACCGTTTAAGATCGGTGTGATTGTTGCGGGCGCCGCAGCGTGACGATAGCGAACCCGCACGTCGGCGCGCACCGGTTCGTTTGGATTAGCAAGCGCAATCCAGTTCACTCCCGCCGCGGTGAATTCGCTGCCGAGCAATTCTTCCTGCGAGCCAACAACTACTCGATTCTTTTCGGCGTCGAGAGAAACGACGTACAGTGGACGTTCGTCGGCGATGCCAATACCTCGTCGTTGTCCGATCGTATACCGCTGAATCCCTCCATGCTGCCCGATAACTCGGCCATTGCTGTCAACAATCTCGCCAGTCCCAGGAAGTCGATCAGTTGCTCCCTCCGTCTCGAGGTAACGATCGATGAAACCTGCATAATCTCCATCAGGTACAAAACAGATCTCCTGTGACTCTTTCTTTTCGGCAACGGCCAGACCATGACTGCGCGCAGCATCGCGAGCTTCCGGCTTCGACAACTCTCCTAACGGAAACAATGCACGCGACAACTGTTCCTGCGTGAGTTCCCATAGAAAGTAAGATTGATCCTTCTGATGATTCTGTCCACGTAAAAGCTTGTAAAGGTTCGTTGTCGAATCAAACTCCACGCGCGCGTAATGCCCCGTAGCGACTTTCTCGCAACCTAAACTCGCTGCTAGTCGATCAAGCGAAGCAAACTTCAACCGACTGTTACACCCGACACAGGGAATTGGAGTTTCGCCGCTCAAATAACTAGTGACGAAAGGCTGAACAACATCGCGCTCGAAGTCACGTTCGAGATTGAGCACGTAAAACGGAAAGCCAAGTTCTTCCGCTACTCGGCGTGCGTCGTAGACGTCGTCGAGTGAACAACAACGTGACGGCAGAGGATCGCCGTTTTCGTCGACATTTATTCCGCGGCGTTGATCCCACAACTGCATCGTGAAACCAACGAGCTCATGACCCTGGTCCTTAAGAATTGCTGCGGCCGCGGATGAATCCACGCCGCCACTCATTGCTACTGCGATTTTCATTTCGTTAATAGTGAATCGTGAATCGTTGCCGTGAACTACATCAGTTTAGCTTCAGGCTAAACTTTGTGAGAGTCTTGTAAGCATCCGACCAATGTGATCGAGATCATCGGCAAGTCGTTCGTAATCACCGGATGTCAGATAGCCGAGTCGATGTGCAATTATCAACTCGGTATCGACCTCACTGGCTGAACCCTGAGAATGTGACAAAAACTGCCTGAACTCCTTTGACGATCGCCGTGCTGCCCCTTCAGCGATATTGGCAACAATTGATACAGCTGCCCGTCGTAATTGCGAAGTCAGACCAAATTTCTCGTCCTTCGGAAATCCTTCGGTCACCTTGTAAATTGCAACAACGAACTCAATGGCTTTCTTCCAAAGATCTAACTTTTGGTGAGGTCTCATACTTTGAGTCTCCTTTCGGTGAGTTAAAGGTTAAACTGCTTAACAACGATTCACGATTTACGATTCACGATTCACGGATGTTAAGATTCCCTCCATTAACCAAAACTAACCCCTTATGCCTGAAAGCGCAATTCAAGAGTACCGAGTCGCCAATGAACCCTACTACCTGCCTGTAGGCCGGGAGATAGAGCTGTTCGAAGCGGCTCATTCAGCCCGTTTGCCTGTGATCCTCAAAGGTCCTACTGGCTGTGGCAAAACCCGTTTCGTCGAACACATGGCATGGCGACTGGAGCGTCCACTGATCACCGTCGCTTGTCACGAAGACTTATCTTCCACTGACCTGGTTGGACGATTTTTGTTGGAAGGTGAGGAAACCATTTGGCATGACGGACCCTTAACTTCCGCTGTGCGCAACGGAGCTATCTGTTATCTCGATGAGATCGTTGAAGCCCGAAAAGACACTGTGGTAATCATTCACCCACTGACCGATTATCGACGCCGCCTGCCCATCGAAAAACTGGGAACGATTGTCGAAGCGCCGTCGGATTTCATGCTCGTCGTTTCGTATAACCCCGGTTACCAATCGATCCTAAAGGATCTCAAACAGTCAACACGCCAACGTTTCGTCGCCGTTGAGTTTGATTACCCACCACCAGAGATGGAAGCCGAGATCGTGGCTCGCGAGGGTGGTGTCGACGAAGGAACTGCACGCGATCTGGTTCTCATCGGCCAGAAAGTGCGCAACCTTCGGGGGCATGGTTTAGAAGAAGGAGTCTCAACTCGCCTGTTGATTTACGCCGCACAACTCATTGCCCTCGGCATTCCACCTGTCGATGCAGCCGACGTCGCCATGTGCGCACCCATAACCGATGACCGTGAACTACAGCGTAGCATTCGCGAAATTGTCACCACGGTGATTTAAGATGTCGCCGTCTGATTCCGACAAGCCAGAGTCCACTGCCGACCTCACGAACCAAGACCAGCAACCGGAACCTCAATCCGCTGAACGCAAGTCGTTCCTCGAGCTAACTCGTCAACTCGCCGGCTTGCCATTAGATCAAGCTGCTGCAGCCCTGGAAACTAGTGCCGCCATCGCTAGTCTTTCGCTCCGTGCCGGCGTTGAATTTCTGCGCGCTGCTCCGTCAGCCTCGCAGATCTTGCAAGCGAGTGAATTGAAATCCTGGGGTGAACTCGGTCGCCGGCTGGCAATGGGCGATTACGAAGCCGCCGCCACATTCTTTGCAGAAGGTGTAGAGAAGTTTCAAGACGTTCCGCGCTTCTTACACGTCGATATCTTTCAACTCTGTGTTCGACAAATGACCCTGTCGACTACAGTCGGGAAAGAAACCTTTCAAGCGATTCCCAGTCTCGTCGCAGATGTAAATGACGAAGTGCTGTTCAAATCAATCCTGGCAATCGCCGCGGAAATCGCTCGCAGATCCGCCAAACACAGTGCGGAGTTTTTGCAGAGCAGCGGCAAAGTTTGTCGCGCGGTCATGCAGTTCAACAACGAGCAGGTGACCGCAAAGGTGCTAGGGCTTGCTGGCGCATTTGCGACGCGAGCCGGTGGAATAGCGGCTGACGCCTGGACGGCAATTCCAGAAGCCGTCGCTGATCTCAGTTCTGCGGACGCGATTCGACTTGTAGATCGTTCGACCGAGTTTCTCGAACGCGGCGGAGGCGCAGCCTTGCACATCCTGCTGTCCGGCGGTGAACTATTGCGACGCGCACCGGAGATCTTCGACGACTGGATCGATCTGTTGTGGGTTGTAGCTAAACACGGTAACGCGAGTTTGGTGGCATTCGTGCGTAGCAGCCCGCGCTTTATACGTGTGCTGGGTGGGGAAACCAATCGCGACGAAGCAGTGTTGTTGGCGCGTCGGGTACTTTCTCTCACAACGGAAATCGCCGAGATTGATGGCGAAGCGGCGCTTGCTTGTTTTCGTTCTAGTGGCCGGGCCTTGCAAAACGTTTCAATCGAGCAATTCGAAGCATGGGCCAAGCGTGGTCTTTCCGTGCGACCTGATTCACGTGCACGAAGAAGTTATTTCTCACTCGAGACACGAGGAAGTTACGAAGCACTTCACAGCGGAATGGCTGGTCTGTCACTGGATGCGGTGCAGCATCTCCTACGCCTTTATGTCGAAGCGCTAACCGGGCGCGAGGTCGATATTGTCGCACTGGCTGCCGTGCCCGATGAGGTGCGCATTGGTGATGGGCGAACGATTCACCTGCCATCACTGGTGAACGAGTTTGGCGACGACGAAATGGATTTCCGACTCTACAAGGTACTAGCGGCACACGGCGCGGGTCAGATTGAATTTGGCACATACGATCACGGCGGATCACTCACGGCGGCTCACCGAGCGATCTCCGACGCGTACGATCCAAAAAATATCAACGCCCTGGACGCGTTTGCACTCGCCGATGAGATGGTCGATCCTCTTAACCAGGAAACCCCTGCAACGACCTTGCCCAGCGAAACCATCGGGTACCAGCAAGTTCTCCGATTGTTTCCGATGCCCCAGTTAGCGCGTCGAGTCTTTGGAACATTGGAGAATGGTCGCATCGACAAGCGCCTCCGCCACACCTACCGCGGGCTGCGACGCGATCTGGATCTGATTCGAGATCACTTGCAGCAGAGCCGGCCAAGAATTCAAGAGCTGCCAGTCTCGATGGTACCGTTTGAACTACTTTTTCAAGTCATTCTACTCGGCGGTGCGCGCGACGACTCGCGACAATACTACAGCCAGGTTGTTTCGGAGCTGGAAACAATCGTCGCCGACTATCTCTCCGATCCAAACTCAACCGTCGCCGATACCCTCATGGCGACGAGACGCGTTTACGAACTATTCCAGGCGCGTGTTCCGACAGACGACTCAATACAACAAGTCGACGTCCCAAACGATCAAACTGATGCCGACGACGAAGACAACGCTGCAGCTGAGCGACTTAAGCAACGACACGCGCAACAGATGCCGCAACGAAAAGATGCACGGGAACTATTTAACGCGTGGAACGACCCCTCGGCCGAAGGCGAACCTGATGAACTTGCCGGAGCCGAAGCTTGGTCAGAAAGTGAGTCACCTGAGCAGCAATTATCTGAAGGTGAAGTCGCCTACAACTACGACGAATGGGACCGGGAATTAACTGATCATCGTCTCGGCTGGTGTCGAGTTATCGAAAAGCGCGTGAAGCATGGAGACCGCGACTTCGTGGACCAAACCAAGGAGCGTCACAAGGGTGTTATCTCTTCAATCCGACACCAGTTTCAATTGATGAAGCCGGAGAATCTGATTCGAGTGGCAAATGAAGTTGATGGTGAAGAGTTTGATCTAAACGCCGTCATTGACTATGTGATTGACCGGCGTGCAGACGGACAACAGTCCGAGAGGATTTACACCAAACGACTGCGACGCCGTAGAGACGTCGCGGTCTCGTTTCTGCTGGATCAATCGTCATCAACTGCGCGGACTATTGGTCGTCATCCACTACAACCCTATACGCGTCCGGGTCGACGCATTATCGAGATCGAGAAGGAGGGACTCGTGCTGATGAGCGAAGCCCTGGAAGCGGTCGGCGATGTTTACGCGATCAACGGATTCACTTCAGAAGGCCGACGCAATGTGAAGTTCTATGTTGTGAAAGACTTCGATGAGAAGTATTCCGATGAAGTCAAACGACGGATCGGTGGGATCAACTATCAAAACAACACGAGACTCGGCGCGGCAATCCGACACGCAACTGCGAAACTAGCTAAACAGGATGCCCGCACCCGCCTGTTAATAGTTCTTTCAGATGGGCGTCCCTACGACCACGACTACGGCGACGCACGTTACGCTCGTGAAGACACGCGTGAAGCACTGCGCCAGGCGAAGAACGAAGGCATCACGCCGTTTTGCATTACCATCGATAGGGAATCCGAAGCTGAGTTAAAGGACTTATATGGTGAGATTGGCTACACGATCATCGACGATGTCTTGACCCTGCCAGAGAGACTGCCAGGAATCTACCGCAGACTAACAACCTAACCTTTAGTAGTTACTCCATTTCACAACGCTACTCGGTGCTGGGACCGCAGGCGTCCTCGCCTGCTGGTAGCCAGCTCAAGCCATCAGATTTATCCAAGCGTCTCAAAATTTGAGCAAGCAGTTGAGAACCTAATTCGCTGCTGGCATAGATCCTTTTTGAACCTTGGAAAACCCTGAGGGACTTGAATGGATACCAGCAGGCGAGGACGCCTGCGGTCCCAGCATTGAGTAGCGCTTTCAATTAGAGTAGCTACTAAAGGTTTACTTAACTCCCCAGCCGCCGCCACCGGGGGTTTTAATCCGAATGCGATCGCCCGCTTCTAATTGATGCGAACCCTTGGCGGGTATCTTTTGTGAACGGCCACGTCGGATGATTTCGTTTGTTCCCGTCTTGCCCGCTTCTCCTCCCTGTAAACCATACGGCCCACGCTTCCGTCTTTCCGCCAACAACGACATTCGCGCAGGCACAATCGTTTCGATCTCGCGAACAACTCCGTCACCACCTCGATACTTTCCACTTCCCCCTGACCCACTACGCAAACGGTACTCGCGGACGCGCAACGGATATGCATACTCAAGTGCTTCCGCCGGCGTATTCAGGCTGTTGGTCATGTGCGTGTGCACGCCACTCATTCCATCAAGCGAAGGTCTGGCGCCCGTGCCGCCGGCCACCGTTTCGTAGTAGGAAAACTCCTCGCCCGTACGCGAATCGATCCCTCCAATAGTCAGGTTGTTCATTGTTCCCTGACTAGCGGCCGGGATGCGATCAGGAATCGCCTGGGCCAGCGCTTTGAACAACACGTCCACAATGCGTTGCGAGGTTTCGACATTACCTCCCGCAACCGAGGCTGGAGGATTTGCATTTACGACCGTGCCCTGCGGCGCGATGACCTCGATCGGTTCCATCAAGCCAGCGCTTGCAGGAACATCGCCCCCGACGAGACAACGAAACACATACGACACTGCCGAGACCGTGATTGCTTCCACTGCGTTAATAGCACCCGTAACCTGAGGCGAGCTCCCGTGAAAATCTACAATTGCTCCGTCACCGTGAATTGTCACTCGAACAACTATAGGAACCGGAGAGTCGCTAATGCCATCGCCGTCGAGTGCGTCTTCTGCTTTGTAAACTCCATCCGGGATCGTGCTGATCGTATGTCGCATTAACCGGGCCGAGTACTCGATAAGCTGAGCTGCATAGTCACGTGTCTCTTTCTCTCCTCGGCGTTCGACAATCTCAAGTAAACGAGTTGCGCCTGTTTTAAGTGAACCAATTTGGGCGTCGAAGTCGCCGCGCCGTTCCCTGTTCCCGCGGACATTGGCCAATAACAAACGCATCGTATCGTCATCGACCGCTCCCCCGCGGACAATCCGAATCGGAGGAATCCGAATTCCCTCACCATAAATGTCAGTGGCTAATCCCATCGAGCCTGGAGTTGCGCCGCCAATGTCAGCATGGTGCGCGCGATTGGCCACGAAGAAAAGCAGTGTCTCCCCTTCGCCCCGTCTCCCTTTCTCCCCCTCTTTCTGTTTCATAAACACGCCCGCCACTAACGTCACGTCCGGCAAGTGTGTTCCGCCGGCAAATGGATCATTGAGTGCTACCACGTCTCCAGGCTGGATTTCGATCTCTTTCAAAGCGGCGGCTACGGCCATTGGCATCGAGCCAAGATGCACAGGCATGTGATCGCCCTGAGCTACAACCTGTCCGCGTGAGTCAAATACTGCACAAGAATAGTCACGGCGCTCTTTGATGTTCGGCGAGAACGCGGTGCGGCGTAGCGCTATTCCCATCTCCTCGGCAACCGAAGTGAATAACGCGCGATAGATCTCGAGAGTTGTTGGGTCGAACTTCTTCATGCTTGTGTTTTGTTTTCTCGGCGCTCTGCTTGGATAAGGTCAGTACCGAAACGCGGTAGCGTCGGGTCTGCGCACCTGCAACAGTTCATTGGGTTACGGACCCGACGCTACCGCGTTTCGGTACTGACCTTATCCAAGCAGAACGCCGAGACTTCTATTTAAGTCTCATGATCAGATTCCCAAGCTTATCCAACTCAACCTTAACATCCGCGGGAATCAACGTCGTCGCCGAATACTCAGTCACAATACAAGGCGTCTGCAACTTTACCTCGGGCGACAAACTTTCACGTCGATAAAGACCTACTTCAGTTCGGCGCCCGGACAAGTACGCCATCACCTTATTCTGCGGCTTTGCGGATCGTTGTTGCCCCTTCGAAACAACCGGCGTTTGCTGCAGCTGTTCGACAAGACCAAACGATCGCAATCTCGCACTAACGATCTCAACCTGACTCTGTTCCTGTGCATAACCATATCGTTCACGATGTGCGCGATGAAACGCCTCAACTATTGTTTCCGAAGTTTGTATGACTTCCAGCTCGAATGATTGGCCACGATAACGCATCGCCAAAGACCGCTCATGACGTTGCTTTCTATATCCAAACCCTTCGGCTCGCAAAATATCAACAGCCTCTCGCTCCATCTGTTTGAAAATCTGCGGAAGTGTTTTCAGCGAAGTCGAATCACAAGCGAGCATCACAGTTCGGCTTTGATCCTTGATCACATCAGCCACGAGAACACCAACCGCCGACAGTGCGCCGCCAGAAGTTGGTGAGATGATTGTCGAGATACGAAGAGCGCGCGCAAGTTCGACGGCGTGTAATCCACCTGCTCCCCCAAACGGCAACAACGCAAACTGTCTCGGGTCATGACCACGTTCCACGGATATGTGGCGCAGGGCCCGTTCCATATTTGTGTTTGCAACGGATAACACTCCTTCAGCAGCCGCCATCACGCTGATTCGCTTGCCAGATGCCTGGCTCAAATCAGCCGCCAGCCGTGACAGGGCGTTCGTTGCCAACTGCTCGTCGAGCGGAAAATCTCCGCCAAGTAAACCGGCGCCACCAAAGTGTCCAAGCACTAGATGCGCGTCTGTAACTGTGGGTAGACTGGAACGTCCATAACAAGCAGGTCCCGGATCGGCTCCGGCTGATTCGGGGCCAACTCGAAGTGATCCACCTTCATCGATGCGGGCTATCGACCCTCCACCAGCGCCAACTGTGTGTATGTCCATCACGGAAACTGCGACCGGCAAACCAGCAACGACAGCTTCATTTGTGGTTCGAATAGCGCCGCTGTCACATAAAGCAACGTCCGTCGAGGTACCGCCCATGTCGAACGTGATGATGTTTGAAAAACCGGCAGCTTTAGCGGAGCGTAAGGCTCCCACTACACCTCCAGATGGCCCTGAAAGAATTGTGCGCACCGGTTCGGTAGCTGCCAGGTCAGCCGAAATGCTGCCTCCCGATGATTGCATGACGCGGAGGGAGAACTTTGTGCTTTGGTCTTTGGGCTTTGGTTTTTGGTCTTTGTACCTGGTCCTTTGACGCGTGGAATTGTCCTGAACACTACGAACCTCAACTGAAGCCAGGCGTTTTAGATAACGTCCCATCAAAGGCTGCAAATAGGCATTGATAACCACCGTCGAAGTTCTTTCATACTCGCGATACTCGGGCAGGATCCGACTCGATACAGACAATGGCAGGCCCAACGAAGCGAGCGCAGCAGCTATTCGATCTTCATGCTCTGGATGCAGGAAAGAGAACAACAGCGAGATGGCAACGGTCTCCGCTCCTGATCTTCTTATCTTCGCGATCAGTTTCGCCAGGTCACGGTCGTCGAGCGGTTCGATCACTTGACCTGACGCAACCACCCTTTCGGCAACGCCAAAGCGAAGTCCATCTGCAACCAATGGCAGAGGCTTGATCGCATTCAGATTGTAGAGTTGAGGACGCGCTTGTCGGCCGATAACAAGCACGTCCTCGAAACCTTTGGTTGTGATAAGTGCGGTACGTGCTCCACGGCGTTGCAACAGCGCGTTCGTACCGACAGTTGTACCGTGAACAACTTCGATATTGTCGAAGCCGACGCCGGTTTCGGCACACACTCGTTGTAACCCCGCTGTGATTGCCTGTGATGGATCGGAAGGTGTCGAAGGAAGTTTGAAGAGATGTAGGTGATGATCTCTTTCAAAAACGAAATCGGTAAAAGTGCCACCGGTGTCGACGCCGATGCGGATGGTGGGGCTCTGAATCTGGCGGCGCATGAAGATAGTCAGTGGTCAGCAAGAATAGGTCATATAGGTCTTATAGGTCATATAGGTCCTATTAACCACTAACCGCCACCCAACAACCACTCTCATTCGACGCTCGGGCCGCATCAAGCACCAACTGAGTTTGATGGCCGTCTTCAAACGTTGCCGCGTCTCTGACCGTAGTCTTACCCGATCTCATCGCGTCGATGATTGCCCCGGAGAAGGCAGTAAAACCGCGTGACCAACTGCTTTCTCTCATACCGTGCGCCATGTGATCCTGATCGACTTGAACAGGCCGCCACGTACCTGATCCCACCGGTGAGTGCCAGAGCTCACCGGTCTCTTCAACCATCAACGCACCGGTCGTCCCATAAACCTCCAGCCGATTCTCATACTTGCCGGATTCAACAACAGAAAGCGAGGCCGCGCCCGTGGTATCGTTCGAAGATCCATTTGCAAAACGAAACAACAACTTTGCCTCATCGTCCGACGTCACTGCGCGACTCGTGCCGCTGGCTTTATCGGGTCGTTGCTTGATGTGCGTGGATAGCATTCCAAGTACGCTCGTAATCTCAGTGCCAAGCATCCATCTGAATGAGTCGATCACATGCGAGCCGATTGCACCCAACGTCCCACCCCCCATCGATGAATCGGCCCACCAATCCCAGGGACGATCGAGGACGCCCCGATAATCGGAACGAAAAACGTAGTTGCAATGACGCACCTGGCCGATCGCGCCGTTTTGCAACATTACCCTCATGGTTCGTCTGCTGTTGAGGAAACGTAACTCGTGGTCTATTAATGCGAGTACACCGACGGAGCGGGCTCGGGCAACCATCTGAGCCGACTCCTCAGCATTCATTGACATCGGCTTTTCACAAAGGACAGCTTTGCGATGTTCGAGTGCGGCGAGCGCGATCTCTGCGTGGGTAGACGGAGGAGTGACAATACTTACGAGGTCTACATCTCTATGCTCGACGAGCTCATGCCAGTCATTACAAACAGTTTCAATACCAAACTCTTTGGCAACGCCTTCAGCGCGCTGGCGATGCCGGCTGGCAACTGCAACAACCTTTGCACCCATGCAATCTCGAAAGCCAGGAATCTGCGTCGTCCGGGCAAACCCTGTCCCTACGATTCCAATTCCAATTGGTGCCGTCTTCATTGCCGATTAATTGCCCGCAAGTTAGTCGACTCTAAAACGTTCGCTCTGATTTCGTGTTCTGGGTGGAATGGTGCCGCTTCGTTGCGCTTTATGCAAGCCCGGAGGGATTGTAGATTGTAGGTCTCAGAAGACGGTCTCCCTGTCTCCGTGTCTCCCCGTCTCCGTGTCTCCCCGTCTCCGCGTCTCCCCGTCTCCCCGTCTTCTGAGACCTTCCTCGCTTGTTCTATTCATGGACGCTCAAATGCGCGACCAGCCAGCCGCGCAATCATCGTTACAAGCTGGCTGGAGCCGATCGGCTTGGCAATATGCATTTGATATCCGGCAGCCAGAGCACGTTTGCGATCCTCATCTCTCGCGTATGCAGTCAAAGCAGCTGCGGGAGTATCGCCACCCTTATCTTGAGGAAGTGACCGGACCTTCCTGATAAAACTGTAACCATCTTCGTCCGGCATCGCGACATCGCTCATGAGCACATCGGGTCTCCATTCCATCACCGCCGCGAGCGCATCACCCGCTGATTCACAAGTTTTTACTTCCGCTCCCCTGCGGGCGATGACGGTGCTCAGGATCTGGCGGGCTTCGGGTTCGTCATCAACTAGCAGCACCCGCAGGCCACCGAGTGACTGAATCTCATAAGAGGGAATCTCTGCACTTTGAATAAGCGTAAATGCATCGGTTCGATCGTTCAGCAACGGAAATGTCGCTGAAAAAGTGGCGCCCTTACCTGGACCTTCACTCTCCGCCGAAATCGTTCCGCCGTGAAGCTCGATCAGATGTCGCACGATGGCCAACCCTAGTCCCAAACCACCAAAACTCCGCGTGGTTGAACTGTCCGCTTGCCGGAATCGATCGAACACTCTCGGCAAGAACTCTGCTTCGATTCCCTGACCTGTATCTCTCACTGTGACCTTGGCATTTGAACCCTCTTGTTCCAGTTGAACCGAGATCTTGCCGCCCTGCGGAGTGAATTTCACAGCGTTCGACAGCAGGTTCCAGATGATCTGCTGCAACCGTGCCGAGTCCGCGGAAATCGCGCCGACGCCAGGTTGGGCCACATATTCTAACGTTAGGTTTTTGGCTTCTGCCGCCGGGCGCACAACGTTAATCGAGGTCCGGATAGTTGACGACACATCCAGCGGCCTAACATCCAGATTGAGTTTACCCGAAACAATTCGTGAGACGTCGAGTAGATCATCGATGAGCTGAGCCTGAACGCGTGCATTTCGATCGATAGCTTCCAGGCCTTGACTCAATACATTCTCGTCACGACGGGCCTCGCGCAGAACGCTTGCCCAACCGAGCAGTGAAGTCAAAGGTGTGCGCAATTCGTGAGATAGCGTTGCCAGGAATTCATCCTTTATTCGATTCGCCGCCTCAGCGTCGGCGCGCGCTCGTTCGGCTCGAACCAGTAATTGTCCGCGTGCTTCTTCCGAACGTTGTAGTTCACTGATGTAACCCGACAACTCCTCAACGTGGCGCCGGGCGGCTTCAGTCTGCGCCATCGAAACTTCGATATTCTTAAGGTAGGTTTGGTAGGTGAAGCAGATGATGAGAATAATGGGCACGGTAGCAACTACTGCATAAAAGCCGTAGGTCTTGATCAGAATGGCGATGATGCCGGCGGCGGAGGCTCCCGCAAAGTATGTTACCGAGGTCCACAGATAATAGGTTCTCCACGTGTTCCAGGTTGATTCCTTGATCTTTGACGACTTCTCCACAGCGATCAGACTGGTGTTGGCGATGTACTGAACAAGGGCCATCACGCAGATCGCCAGAAAGAAATTCGCCGTGAATCCGTCGGCAATCACTTTAGTCGGAGAGCCGATAGTCCAGTAGAGAATTGCGGTGGTGAAGAAGGTGGATGTCGAGAGGATGGCCGCATTGAACAAGATCGTGCGTGGCCGTTTGCTGATGATCAATGTGGTACAGACACCTTCCAGTGCGGAGACGAGAATTGCGGCCGGTCCGCCGTAAAGGAGCATAGTGAGAAAGACAAAAGTATCTGCTACGGTGATCCTGCCACTAACGTGAGGAATCTTGATAGCGATAGTCGAGCTTGCAATCACCAGCAAACAGAGAACAGAAAACCGCATATCCAGCAGGTGATATGGAAACTCGTAAAGTGAGATCACTACGATCGCTGCGCCAGCGACCACCAGCGACCACATATACATCTGCGCGAATTGTTGGCGATTTAGTTTGATTTCCACCGCACTCATCATTCACCTCGAGGCTTTAGATTTATGAAAATCGGATCGGGACAAAGCAGTACAAACCGGGAACGATTTCCAGATATGTTGTCTGGGTATGCCTTGTTAATAATCTAAGCAGTCAGTTCCATCATCAGGTGTAACCGTCATCGTTGAACTAGCGTCGCCGCCTAGCATTGCTGACTGAGCGGTGGTGATCAGGTCGCCTGTGATCACGCCATCACCAGTGATGACACCGTCTCCGGTAATCACTCCGTCGCTCAGGAAACTACCTTCCGATAAAAGATCCTGAAACAAGAGACTAGTGGCCAGAAACGCGGCGCCATCTCCTGTTATCACTCCATAGCTAACCAGGATCTGATCACCCGTAATCACTCCTTCTGAAAAGAATGAAGTGGCGAGCGTGATTGTGCCATCGCCTGTAATTACACCATCGTCAAGCACGCTCCCGAGGCCATAGTTCAATTGATATTTGGTGATGAGGTCTGCGCCGGTTGCATATGTGTGATTGAAAACGATGCCGCGAGACCAGGTGAACGTGTAGTTCGAGACAGTAGTCTCCGGTGCTGGTGGACTCTCAACCGTGAGGAGTGGCGAACCAACGGTCGTCGTTGTATCCAAATCTGTCCGCACTAACTGGGCAAGCTGCACCGCGCCCGTTATGTTCACTTGCCCGGCCCCCTGCTCGAGCATATTGAAGCCCGTCAGCGGCTGCGCCGAATACATCAACAGGGCTTTTACCAAATTGGGCGTGAGACTTGGATTCGCCTGCAACATCAAAGCGGCTGCTCCAGCGGCGACGGGCGTCGCCATTGAGGAGCCACTCAGGTACATCATCTTTCGATTGTCAGCGGAACTGACGCCGGCATCCAATGAAGGAGTTTGTGTAACGAGATAGTTATTGACGGCCTCCGCATCGATCAATCGATTGCCGGGGGCCACCAGGTCGGGCTTGATTACATTGTCGTAGTGTCTGACCCCATCGTCGTCAATACTAAAACTTCTGGTCGGTCCGCGAGAGCTAAATGATGCGACACCGTCGTCGTTTCGTTCATCGGTCCCAAAAGTATTGGAGGCGCCTACAGTGATTGCCGATGGCTCATTACCTGGCGAGTGGATATGGCCATAGATCTTGTTTCCATTTTCATCTTTCCCGTTATTGCCGGCAGCCGCGAAAACTACGACGCCCGCATCGACTAGCCTCCGCACCGCTCGACAAATGGGGTCGTTGCGATACGAATCGATTGCCGGCATTCCCAGGCTCATGTTCACCACGCGTATGTTGTACGCACCGTGATTTGAGGCAACCCAATCGAGAGCTCTGAGTACTTGTGCGGTTGTGCCCACCCCTTCGGAATTCAGGACGCGCAGATTGATAAGATTCGCATTGGGTGCAATCCCGACGTACTCAGCGCTCGAGACGTGACCGTTGCCTGCCGCGAGCGACGCTACATGAGTACCGTGGCCGTATGGATCGTCCGTCCGTCCCTCAGGAGTAAAATCCTCGCTATACACCACGCGCAAATCATTTGATCGGTTTAGGAAGGATGTGTGTCCTGTGTCGATGCCAGAATCAATGACAGCGATACCGATGCCAGAGCCATCGAGACCGCCAGTATTCGTGCCGCTCCCGGTTCGCACCTGATCCGCACCGGTTGTTTGTGATAGATGACCAAGCGGTCGTACGTCTCGGTTCATGGAGACATAAGAAACGTCATTACGGGCGGCGAGATTAGCGGCCGCTGTCGCAGGTAGTGTGACAACGCGGACTGGGAAGTTTCTGAACTTGCGGATGTTACTACCACCCTCAGACTCCAGCGTTGAATCCAGGGCCAGATCGTCCCAGTTTGCCGGTTGGACAATGACGCGAACCAGGTCAGCCCCTCGGCCAGCTTCGACTTTCTTGAGGATGTCCTTCGAAATCTTCCGCTGCAGTTGGACATCGGAATTTGTTTCAGCATGTGTTCTTCTTTCGAAGATAAGCGGGGAGGAGACGAGGAGCGATAGAGCCGCGCTCCAGAGGATAAGGTACAACAGACGCTTCATTTGGTACTCCGAGAGAGACCGTGCCGCGGCAGAGTCTCGATTCTGGGCTCAGACGGCCAAGTGTCGATGGGAAGAACCTAAGACAGTTTCAATTCCACTCGGGGGAAAACTTTGGGGGGCCCAGAGTGTACCAAAAGTTAAAAGATTTTTCAACATTAATAAACAAGATTGCGAAGCAGACGTGAGCCTAGGGCCGTGAGCCCAGGAGAGGTGTGCTCGCCAACCCGAACCACGCTCGAAGCCGGCGACACTACAACACTAAAGAGCGGACCGGCATACTCAAAAACTGACGCTGCTTTTCGCTGCCCCTCTCAGGTTCCGAAACGCCAACCGTGAATGCTTCACCCGAATCGAAATCGCGACTGTTTCCCGATGCCCGGTGGGCACGTGAATGAATATCAAACCAGTCGTACTCTTCGGCCGGTAACGCGAGAAGCGCCTCACGAAACGCACGCTGGATTGTTTGCAGTAGTTCACGGCTAGCCTGCTCTTCCTCCGCTCGACGTTGGGCGTCGAGCATCTCAACGAGCTTCTCCTCTAACGGGTGCAGCGCATCCAAAAGTGCCGCGAAATTTTCATCGTGAATAATGCCACTGCGGGTGCCCGGCGTTAGATTGATGAAAGGCGCATCGATGTGACCTTGAAGGTACCGTGTGTTCCAAGGTGGCTTTGTCAGTTCGTCCTCAACAGAAATGTCTTCAAAAACGCGCGTCCCGTGCCGAAACATTGCAACTCGATTCGTGTCCACCTGCTCATTCATGTAGAGCTCAACATAAACGTCGCCGAGTGGGGTGCGAATAGTAGGTAGTTGATGAAGCAGACGCCCTTCGTACTGCCGGGGCTCAACCGCGTATTGCTTGCGAGCGATCTTGTCGATCACCGTGATGCGCACACCGGCTTTACGTATGCGATCTCGCAACTCCGCCGCGAGGTACCATTGAATCTTTTCGCCGGAGAGAGAACGAATGCCCTCAAGTAATCGAGAGATACGTAATTGCGTTCCGGGCTCATGAAACAGCTGGCGTTTGGCTTTGACTGCATAGCCAGGGTCGCCTTTTCGCATAACCATTTGCCAGGCACGCTCATCTGAAGCCGTAGATGTCAGTGTAAGTTCCTCACCAAGCGTCCAGAAGGAAAGCAGCCCGATGCCAAACTCTCCCTGGAGTCCGGCTGCTCCTTCAACCTTGAGACGTCGCTTGACGGAATCGCATATATGTGTCGCGACGTAACGAAAATCGGGCCGACCATCCTCATCGCGAGGAATACCCTGCCCGTTATCCCGAACCTCAAGATAATGGCTACCCTCACTGCGACCGCGAATGACGGTCACTATTGTTGCCCGAGCATCAATGGAGTTCTCCACCAACT
>DASYRR010000120.1:0-5269 GCA_036004125.1 Pyrinomonadaceae bacterium
TTGTCACCGCTTTGGTACAGCGAATCTCAGAATCTACAACGCCCTGTACCAAAGCGGTGACAAGTCCCCGCACTCCAAGGAGGCGCCCGAAGGACAACGTACCCAGTGACACTTAATCAGACCTTCCTAAAGTTTGTCGGACATTGCTGGCGCCAACTCGTCTCTCATAGAGGCTGGCGCTGGACTGAAAGCGAAACTTGCAAGCCAGGCCACGACAAATGTAATCAAACTGCCGAGGAGCACGTACCACGTCCATGCAATCCTGGTCGCAAAAAACACGTACAGCATGGCGCTAATACTGGCGACCATCCCAATCAGCGCAGGTGGTTGACTAACTCGTCGAAGAAATGTTCCGACCAGAAAGACCCCCAACACGGGACCGTTGATGAGTGACGCGATTGATAAGGCCTGGCTTAGTGCTGAGCCGGCCTGATGACGTGCGATCAGCGCCACCCCAATCTGAACAATCCCCCAAATCAAAGTCAGGACATGCGACACCTTCAAATAGTGTCGATCATCACGATCCGGTTTGAAGGGTTTGTAGAGATCGTTCACAGCGGTTGCCGCGATTGCGTTAAGTGACGACGACATCGCCGCCGCGAAAATCGCCGCTACCACAAGTCCGGACAATCCTGTTGGCAGGTGCTGCGTGATGAAGTCGGGAAACACGCGATCGCCGCCGGAAAAGGGGAAAGCCGTTGATGTTGCTGTCGTATATCCGGAAGCGCTGAAAGGATGATAGAAGGCAAATAGCAAGACGCCTATAAAAAGAAAGCCAATAAACTGCGCCAGCACAATCCCACCACTGGTCAACAAGGCCACCATCGCTTTGCGTGGACGATCTGTGCACAAATAACGTTGCACTAGGTATTGATCAGTTCCGTGCGTACTCATCGTCAGGAAACATCCGCCGAGTAAACCTGACCAGAACGTGTAAGTCTTCGTGAAATCGAGTGAAAAGTCGAAAAGCGAATACTTGTGGTATTGGATTGCCAGAGCGTTTGCCGCTCCAAAGCCACCGGAGATTGAATTAATCAGAATAGCAGCTGCAGCGAGTGCTCCGGCGATGTAAATCCCAAGCTGAACGACTTCGACCCAAATCACAGCCTCCATTCCACCAAAATAGGTAAATACCAACATGGCTAAACCGATCAAAATCACCGAGGCGATCGTGATGATCTCGACATTTGCAGTTGGCTGAAAGGAAACATAAACGGCGGCGAGCACGATGGCTGTCAAAAGCAATCGAATGCCATCAGCGATGTTCCGCATTACCACAAAGAGCGACGCTGCAAGCATTTTTATCTTGCCCCCAAAACGCCGATCCAGGAGTTGATAGACGGTCAGCAAGTCGCCGCGGAAGTATGAAGGGATGAAGAGAATTGAGATGACAATCCGGCCCAGTAAATAACCAAAGACCAGTTGGAGGAATTGGAAGTTACCTCCGCGTGCGAAGGCGATTCCAGGAACTGAGATGAAGGTGATGGTGGAGGTTTCGGTAGCCACGATTGAGAAGGCCACGGCCCACCACGGGACTGAGCGATCACCCAGAAAATAGTCCTTCGTGGTTTTTTGTTTGCGCCCGAACCAGGTGCCAAAAACAACGATGCCAATCAGGTACCCGAATATGATTATGAGATCGAGTGCTTTCACGTTGGTTCAGTTTGATTGGTCAGTGTCGATGATCGTTCAAAACGGGCTCAGAAACCTTAACCCTAAGGCACCAAGACCCTAAAGGAAGCTGTGATTAAGCCGTTTCATCTGATACCGCGAAGCGGTTACGTCTCAAAGCCCAGGGTCGCCGCGCCTCGCGGCTACCATGGGAAGCGTAATCAATGAGGCCCAACCCCAACGGGGTTGCGCCCATGTTTTGGTTGTCGCGATGTGGGAATCTCATAATTCTTGCCTCTGCAAACGCAACCCCGTTGGGGTTGAATAGTCATCCGCTCTCTTTTCCCAGGGTAGCCGCGAGGCGCGGCAACCCTGGGCTTCGAGACGTAACCGCTTCGCGGTATCAGATGAAATCGAGTTAATCAGAGCTTCCTAACTAATTTCCGAATTGAGGATTTTCAATCTTCTTCGCTTTAGGGCCTTTGTGTCTAAGTGGTAAAAGTACTTCAGCCCCTAATTCCTGCCCAGGCGCAACAATTGCACCGCTTCTTCCACTTTGCCAACCGTCTTTTGTAGTGCTTCCTTTGCTTCTTCTCGCGTGCTGTTTCCTTTGGTCATCACTAACGCAACACTCAAATCTGTTGCAGCCGCTTCAAGTAATGCCGCGGCAGCTTCTGTTTCCAAACCAGTTTCCTTCATCAAGATTCGCAGCGCGCGATCCCGTAACTTCACATTCTTCGCTTGCACATTCGACATTCGATTGCCGCTCACGTATCCCAACCGCACCATCGTTGCTGTCGATAGCATATTAAGCACCATCTTTTGTGCTGTGCCGGCTTTGAGACGACTGGAACCGGTCAAGACTTCTGGTCCAACCACCGGCACAATGCTGACTTCAGCTACCTTGGTAATCGGCGAATCGGGAACACAAGTCAAACCTACAGCGAAAGCCCCGAGTTCACGAGCGTAAGACACTGCGCCAACCGTGTAGGGTGTTCGGCCGGATGCCGCGATGCCAACGAGAACATCGCCTTTGTTGAAGCCTCGCTGTTGCAAGTCAACCCTGCTTGCCCCGGCATCGTCTTCAGAAGCTTCAACCGCTCGATGACATGCGTCGTATCCACCAGCAATCACTCCCTGCACTAGTTCAGGAGAGACTCCAAATGTTGGTGGACATTCTGAGGCGTCAAGGACGCCCAGGCGACCTGAGGTTCCAGTTCCGATATAGAACAGCCTGCCGCCGGCGCGCAGTCTAACAACGATTTCGTCAACAGCTTTAGCGACATCAACGAGAACCTGCTGAACCGCTCTGGCTACCACTGCATCTTCCTCGTTCATCAAGGCAATGATGTCAGCAGAAGAAAGTGCGCTCAGATTCTCTGAACGAGGGTTTTCTTGTTCTGTTATGGGAAGCGAGTCGACGATTTCGTGGTTCATCTGCGTCGCTATGACTAGACCGCGAGAGCAATGTGGTTGATCCGTTCGCGAGCCATTCTAGCGGCAGCCACGGCTGGAGCGAAATGTGGCGGGGCAAAGTATGCGCGCGACGCTGCCTTGGCAACCTCCGCTCGCAGCGGTTTGAGAATCATCTCCCCACCTGCCCTAAAGACGCCACCGACATATGCAATTTGAAACTCTTCTCGCTCCATCTGGAGAGTTCGAATAACGGCAACGGCGGCCTGACCAAGTTCCGTAGCGCCTTCCTGAATGATCTGTTCAGCGACCGGGTCTTTGCGTTTCGCCGCTTCCACGACGTCTTTACCAAATCCGGCGATACGTTCATTGGTAATAGTCGGCGCGTAAATCGCAGTTGTGAGGTCGTCTGCCGTGGAGACATGAAAGTAATTACAGGCGAATTCAGTCAGTAAAGTTTGTGGTCCACGTCCATCTGACGCATGGGCCACCGCGCGGAGCGCGCGCCGCGCAATCCAAGCCCCTGCACCTTCATCGCCGGCAATTGGCCCCCAACCGCCAGCGCAAACTCGTTTTCCGCGCGAGTTGATGCCACAGCAAATCGATCCTGTACCCGAGATCACCACCAAACCGGGCGCCCCGTCAGTAGCTCCGTACAGTGCTATATCGGCATCAGTGACAACCTCGATGTCGCGAATACCGAGCGGCAAAAGAGTTTCGCGCATACGTTCGCGCAGCTCTCGGCGGCGTGCGCCAGCGAGTCCAATCTCGGCAGCTTCTAAATCACTTCTACGTACTTTTGCTGCTGCGCAAGCGTTGTCAATTGCCTCGCGCACAGCAGCTGCAGCGCTGGTGAGGCCCACGCGTAGCGGGTTGGAAGGTCCTGCCTTACCCTCGCCAATTACGCGCAAATCACCGTCCATGATGACGGCCTCAGTTTTGGTACCGCCGCCATCAACTCCGACCACTGAGTGGTGCGTTCGCCCTCGGCGCGCAGTCAGCAAATCGGTTGTTCGTCGCTCAGTAGTCACAGTTTGGCAAGCTCGGGGTTTACTTCTGACTTGCTTTTTTCGTTGTTGATTATTCTAGGGTCGCTGGACTTATAATGGAAACTAAAAGATTTTATTATTCCGATAACCCATCTTGATACGGAGACAACAGTGGAAATACGACAACTGAGAGCCTTTGTGGCTATTGCGGAGTCAGGAACCTTTACTGCAGGTGCGCTAAGAGTGCACGTAACGCAGGCTGCTATCAGCATGCAAATTCGTCAGCTCGAAACCGAACTCGGAGCAAGGGTCTTCGTGCGAGCGCCCCGTCATGTGATTCTGACTGAAGCCGGAGAGCATCTGTTACGTCGCGCTCGTCAGATGCTCAGGGAACACGACGCGGCCGTCGATGAAATTGCTGAGCTGGCTGGCGCTGAACGGGGACGGTTGCGCATCGGCAGCGCCTCAGCGATGGTGTTGACCGATCAACTTCCAACGATTCTCACGGAGCTCCGAAAACAGCATCCACGTGCGGAAATTGCCGTCGCGTCTGGAACCAGCGAGGCCCTCGTAGAACAAATCCTGGCAGGTGAACTGGACATCGCTTTTGTTTCCTTGCCTGTTGATGCGCGAGGTATTCAGACCGAACGACTGAGTGACGATCAACTTGTAGCTATTGCGTCGCCGCGTCACAAGTTGGCAAAGCAGAAAACGATCAGCGCGTACACACTTGCGGGCGAACGACTGATCCTTGGTGAACGCGGGGGAAACACTCGTAGATTGATCGATCAGTTTTTTGCCCAGGCAGGTGTCACACTTCGCGTAGCGATGGAACTAAGCCGACAGGCTGCGATCCGGCGCATGGTCGAAGAAGATATGGGTGTCGGGATAGTGCCGCTTCACTCAGTACGGGAAGAGGTTGAAAAAGGAAAACTGGTTCGCTGGTGGATTGAAGGAGCGGAGATCAATTGGGAACTGGGATTGGCCCAGCTTAGTGGTGGCTACGAATCTCCAATCATGCAGAAATTTGTGACGCTGTCGCGTAACACTTTTACGAGTGAAGAGTCAGCGGCGGCGCCAAAGTCGAGCGGTGGTGCAAAGAGAGCGAAGTCGCCCGCGAAGGCTAAAGCAAAGCGGAAACGGTGAACGGGTGATTCAAAAGCTTAAAAAAGAACTAGTACTGAAGGGCGGCTCCTTGGAGTGCGGGGACTTGTCACCGCTTTGGTACAGGGCATTTTAGATGCTCGAGATTCGCT
>DASYRR010000121.1:0-14854 GCA_036004125.1 Pyrinomonadaceae bacterium
GAACCTTCTTATTTACGACGCCCTATAACAAAGCGGTGACAAGTCCCCGCACTCCAAGGAGCCGCCCTTTTGTTGAGTAAATGTAATTTCTTGCTCGAGCCTACCAGGGCATACTTATGTTGTTCGCTTTTCTCGCGGCATCAATTAGAATCCGACTCACCAATTCCAGCTCGCTCCCCGTTTATTGACATGTATGTCGTGAGAGGGATTCTTCAAATGTCCACCATACTCGCCGCTTTGTTCATTTCGTTGTTGTCGTTGCCGACGGCACTCGCTGAAGACTGGACACAATTTCGCGGGCCAAACGGAACGGGCGTCTCCGTCACGACCGGCCTCCCAACAGAGTTTGGTCCGAAGAAGAACGTCGTTTGGAAGACAGAGTTGCCTCCTGGTCATTCGTCTCCAGTGCTAACGCGCGATCGAATCTTCATCACTGCGCACAGCAAGGAGAAGGAGAATCACAAGCTCTTTGTGATCTGTCTCGACCGGCAAACTGGAAAGCTTCTCTGGCAGCGTGAAGTGCCGCGTTCAGGTGAGGGCCGTTTGCAGAATGTGAATGGACCAGCTTCGCCGAGCCCCGTGACTGACGGATCCAATGTCTACGTGTTCTTTCAAGAGTTCGGACTAATCTCGTTCGACAGAGCAGGGAAGGAGCGTTGGAAGCTTCAGTTGGGTCCCTTCAATATGTTCTATGGTTTCGGTGCATCGCCAATCCTGGTTGACGACAAAGTCATCCTTCCAGTGGACCAGGACAATCCAAGCTCTTACCTGTTAGCCGTTGATAAGAATAGCGGTAAGGTTCGCTGGAAAGTTGACCGGCCCGTCGTTATTTCGGGCTACTCTACGCCGATCATTTATCAACCAAAAGAAGGCGCGAAGCAAATCGTGATGCCTGAATCGTTTCAGCTCTCGGCCTACTCAGTAGAGGACGGCAAGCGTGTCTGGTGGGTCCGTGGTCTCGCATGTGAGATGAAGTCGATTGCCAGTCATGATGCCGAGTATCTCTACATCAACGGCTGGGGCTTCCCGCAGAATCAACCTGGACGACAGATCGGCACGATTCCCTTCGAAGAGGCGCTGCCGAAGTACGACAAGAACAGTGATAAGCAGATCGCGAAGTCAGAGATCTCTGGAACGGAGCCGATGGACAAAATGTTGGGCGCTGCATTCGAAGCGTTCGATATGAACCGCGATGAAAAGCTGAATGAGAAAGACTGGGAAGTCTTTCGCGCGATGATGGCTTCTGAGAACGGCTTACTGGCTATCAAAATGGGAGGCCAGGGCGATCAAACCGCAAGTGCGATCCGGTGGCGCTATCAAAAACCGGTGCCTCAAGTTCCCTCGACGCTTCTATACAAAGGCGTGCTCTACATGATCAACGACAGCGGCATTCTGATCTCGTTTGATCCCGTGACGGGAAATGTAATCAAGCAGGGCAGGCTCATGGGTGCAATCGACAAGTACTTTGCTTCGCCGGTTGCTGCCGACGACAAAGTCTATGTGATCGGTGAAGCCGGTGCAGTGTCGGTGCTGAAAGCAACGGGCGAATGGGAGGTAATGGCGGTAAACGAGTTAGACGATGAAGTGTTTGCGACACCGGCAATCGCTGATGGGCGGATTTACATCAGAACTCGAAGCGCGTTGTACAGTTTTGGGAAATAATTGTAGTTGACTTCTGAATTGCCAGGATATTAACGAGGGGTTGGCCACGGAGGGCCACCCCTACAAATATGGCGGTTTCACTCTCCTCAATCCGCGAAGCGCGTACCGTAATTGCAAACGCTGCTATTCGAACCCCCCTTGTGCGCTGCGATGTTCCTCAATCCCCGGCAACGATCTATCTGAAGCTGGAGAATCTTCAACCAATAGGCTCTTTCAAGATTCGTGGTGCTGCGAATGCGGTAGCTCACTTGTCACCAGAAGAGCTCGAACTCGGAGTCGTTACGGCTTCGGCGGGAAACATGGCACAGGGTGTTGCCTGGAACGCTCGCAAACTCGGTATCCCCTGCACTGTCATTGCACCAGATAGCGCACCCGAAACAAAGATCAGAGCAGTCGAACGACTTGGTGGAAGTGTCATCAAGGTTAGCTTCGACGAATGGTGGCGAGCATTTGAAGAACGTTCGTTTCCAGGAGTCAACGGAGCTTTCATTCACGCGTTTGACGACGAACGTGTGATGGCTGGCAACGGAACAATCGCTCTGGAGATTTTGGAAGACTTGCCAGATGTGGACGCAGTCGTCATCCCCTGGGGAGGTGGTGGCTTGACGTGTGGTATTGCATCTGCACTTCGCGAGCTTCGTTCGAGTTGCAAGGTGTTCACGGCGGAAGTGGCAGGCGCTGCGCCTCTCGCTGCGTCATCAGAGGCTGGGGTTCCCACGGAAATCAATTACCAACGTTCCTTCGTCGACGGCATCGGGTCGAAGGCTGTTTTTCCACAAATGTTTCAACGTGCGATGAAGTTGATTGATGGTTCGCTGGTGGTCGAAGTTGACGAGGTCGCCAACGCGATAAGATCACTCGTCGAGCACAATCGCGTAGTTGCGGAGGGCGCAGGTGCCTGCCCGGTTGCGTGCGCGTTGTCAGGGAGAGCGGGGACAGGAAAAGTCGTGTGTGTTGTGTCGGGAGGAAATATCGACGCCGCGAAATTGGCAGCAATACTTAACGGGACGTTGTAGGGTGGGCACTGCGTGGCCGTTCTAGCTCACGCAGGATGTCCCGGTGAATTGTAACGACCGGCGGCCACGGAGGGCAGCCCTACAGTTATTTTTGCTCATTTAGGAACCTAAGCACTGTCGACCGATACAACTCCGGACTATCGCGCGCTATGGCGTGGCCCGAGTTGGGAACAATTATGTGCTTCGCGTTTCCCAGGAGGCGGACGAGTTCGTCATCGACCTGTCTGTGAATTCTAATCGTGTTGTCGCCGGTGAGGACAAGTGTTGGTATCTGCAGATTAATAACTTTGTCCTTGGGCAGATATGGAAAAGGATTCTTTGATAAAGCGAGCGCTTCGATTGCTCTTGAGTTCTGCATCATTGTTGCTGACGCCGCGGGTGGCAGACCCTCGAAATAATTCGCTCCAAAGAGACCGTCTGCAAAAATCCTCATTGCTTCTTTTTGATCTCCTTTGCGGAATACCTCTGCGGAATGATTCCAGAAAGCCATGAAATCGCGATAACCCGCTGTGTCCTTCATCCACGAATGAATCGGCGGTTCGGAAAGCACAAGACTACGAACCATCTTCGGATGCTGCAAAGCTAACGCAAGCGCGGTGAATGCTCCATACGATGAGCCCACAAGATGGACAGGACCAAGCTTTAGTTTCTGAATCAGCGCAGCAAGGTCTTTCGCCTCATTTAAGGCAGAGTAGTCCTTCATAAGCCGAGGGTTATTGTTTGGGTAATGATAACGACGACTGTATGAAATGACGTGGTACTCGCGAGTGAATGCCTCCCAATGCGCCGACCAAGATCGGTAGTCGCCAGTGCCTCCGTGAAGAAGAATAACGGTCGGGCCGCTTCCGGCTTCGATGTAGTGAAGTTCAACTCCATTGACTTCGATCTTGATGGGTTGAAGATTTTGAGCGCGTAAGGGCAAAGTGAGGGCAAGGATAAAAACGAAGGAAATCGCAGCGCTGCAATTGAGCTTCATCATAGTTCATCAACAGATTACTCCGATTACGCAGATCAAGAAACTGGTATCTACGTTATGCTCTTGCGCTCATCAGGGAAAGTTGGTGCAATCGGCTCGTGATAGAAAACCTAATTGCTGGAATATTTGGTCTATTGCTTGGGATCGTAGGCCTGTGGACTGGACTCAGGGGGTTGAAAAACCGTGCGCGCTGCGACCGTTGGAAGATAACGCCTGGCAAAGTGATTGAACGGGGAACATTTCAACCGAACATGCCGATGATAAGTGCACCCGGATTCAGGTATGCGCCGTTGGTGAAGTACACCTATCAAGTCGATGGCCGAGAGTTTTCGAACGACTCGATCTTGCCAAAGCATATTCAACAGCCTCGACACGGCACACGAAAGTGGGCGCAGAGGCAAGCTGAATCATTCTCAGATGATGTGACGGTTCATTACAACCCTGAGGATCCGGTTGAGTGTTATTTGGTGCAAACGTCGAAGACGACCCTGTTTGTGGTGATCGGAGCGTCGTGTTTGTCGATGTTTGTTGGACTAATGTTTCTGCTGAGTAAGTAAGGCGAACCACCAAGCGGTAGCGGTAATGATTTGGCTTGCTTTTCTCTCAATCACACCGCGCTTCAGCCCGGTGCACTAGCGATAGGCCAGCCGTATTGGGAAGTGAGTTACGCTTTCACTCCGTTAGGAGTGACGTGTTTATAGCGTCTTCGGAATGGATATAGCATTTGACCAACGTAACCAACGGGAACCGGTTCGGACACGCCATACGTCTCAGGCATCCGATTGTGGGGCAGGTAATACGTTCCGAAAAGCAGATCTAACAATGGCAACTCGCCGGCAAAGTTTTTGTTGTGAGCTTCGGGATCTGCGCTGTGGTGCCAGTGATGAAACTGTGGTGACCCAATCAACCATCTCAATGGACCAAATTTGAAGCGAACATTCGCATGAATCAATACTGCGTGAATCGTTGCCAATCCGATGTAGGCGCCAAACGTTGCTTTGCTAAATCCGAGAACGTAGAGAGCGGCACAATCGTCAAAGTTTTGGTTACTATCTGATCCAGCGGATGTACGCGCGCTGCTGCCAGCCAATCCATCTCACTGATACTGTGATGCACCGAATGAAAGCGCCACAGGAAGGGAATCTGATGTGACAGGCGGTGACCAATGTAGGCGCCGACGTTGGCAATCAAAACTGCTTCGATAAATTGTAGTGCGCGGTTTTGCGAGGCAACTAACTCCTGAAAAGACGGACTCATAAACGAGTGGGCCAACAGGATTAGGGCCCCGACCGACACAAAGGTGAAGGCATCTGACAGTGTGCGAGTAAAAAGAAAGTGAACTATGTCAGTGCGCCAGCCGCGGCGGAAGATTCGCTGGTCCTTACGAAGTGCGAAGATTCGTTCAAGCGGAATGAAGATTAATGCACCGACAATTAGACCGTAAATCACGTTGGCTTTCATCGTCGTCCAGCCTCCAAACTAGATTGATAGACGATCAAAGCCAACCAAAAGTTTCACTGGTGGTTGCCCCGGCGGGCAGCGAAGGCCGGCCTTGATAGGCTGTGCACAAAAGGTCCAGATACCACCACTACCGAGACTGTGTCTAAAACGCGGACACCACCAGCTTCGCCGGGTGGAGGTTCAGTTTCAACTTAATCAGAGCGACTGCTATTGCTTCTGCGCGCGGCGCAGCCGCGCGCAGATCGTTATTGTGTTTGGGTTAGATGGAAGTTGAAACTCCACGCGGCTGAAGCCGTTGGTGTCCGTGTCATTGACACCCTTACAAGTATCTACAGACACGCCGCACTGGGAACGGCCCTGGAATTGTTACTTCCCAGGGTGCTGCATGTGTGCTGGCAGCTCTTGATTGTATCGAGGGCTGGTGCGGATTTTCGCCGCGCTAGTGTGCCTAATCAGAAATCATCGATGAAAGCTAGTTCGGCGATCTTGCTGTCCTGGGTCAAGTTCATTCTGAAGAAACGAGTTCCTTTTTCGTATGACAGTTGGTAGCCATAAACTCGATAGCCGTCTTTCTCAACGCGCTCGACGAGTTCCATCTTAGTTAAGCCACCTAACGATTTGAGCAAGCGCGCGACTCTTTCTGAACGTACGGGGAAAAACTCTGCTCGTCCTTCCGGCGTAAACGCATTGGGATCAGCCGTACCCTCTGCGAATTTTTGTATCAGGTCTTTTGTAAAAGCGGTTACTTGTGGCTCCTTGTCTTCAATGGCTTTGCGCGCCAGCTCAGGACTGTAAATTGCGGCGACGTGGCGGGCGATCTTACCTGCGTTTCCGCCAGCCAAATTGTCGAGCACTATCACCGTGATTCTATCGTCAACGTAACGGCCGATATAGGAGGTGAAACCCTGCCAGGCGCCGCCGTGCTCGATTACGCGGTGCCCATTCATTTGACTGAACCCCCAACCAAATCCGTAATCGAATGTCTTGTTGTTGTTCAGTCTGACAGGGGTCCACATTTGTTGAAGGCTTGGTGTCTTAAGAAGACTCTCACCATAGAGTGCCGCATCCCACTTAGCCACATCGAGCACATTGAAATAGAGAGCTCCGTCCGCCGTCGTGTTCAGTGTCGGTGAAACCCAATTCTGATTCTTCAATTCGTCTTTCACGTAGCGGTATCCGGCGGCTCTGTTTGTCACAATGTCGGCTTCGCTAATGATGCGAGTGTTTGACATACCCAGAGGTTTGAAGACTCGTGCCTGCAGGAAGTCACCATAGAATTGACCAGAGACTTTGTGAATCAGAATTCCTAGCGTGACATATGCCAGGTTGCTGTACTGCCATTTTTCGCCGGGCTTGAAAGCTGGAGTAATGGCTTGGGCTCGCTTTAGTAATTCGTCCTCCGTGTAATCGCGCCGAAAATCAAAGTCCTCTGGATAATCAGTCAGGCCGGAAGTGTGTGTGAGTAGATGACGAACCGTCATGTTCTGCCAAGCTTCGGGAACTTCACCAAGGTATTTGCTGATCTTTTCATCAAGGCTGACTTTGCCTTCCTCAACCAACATCATGACCGCTGTCGCCGTGAACTGCTTACCCATTGAGCCTGATTGAAAGATGGTTTCGGGTTTCACGGGCACTTGATGCTCGACATTTGCAAGCCCGTAACCCTTTGCGATAACGATCTGTCCATTCTTGACGATTGCAAGCGAGATGCCGGGAATGCGTTGTTTCTTCATTTCGGTTTGAACGTAGTCGTCGATTTTGCTTGTCGTTCCGTTTTGCGCGGAGCAGGGGAAAACAACGAGGACGATAATCGTAGCAATGCAGCCTAAAATGTGTTTCGCAGCAAATGTAATCATGATTTAGCTCCGATTTTCATTCTTACCGTGGCTTAGGCCCAGTGTTAACAAGGTAGCTAGCGCCACTAAAGGTATGATTCATCTCTCATTGCCCAACCAAACTCTCGCGCATGTCCGCCACGGTGTACGCCATCACGGCCATCGCTGCCACGCAATGAGCAAGATCCTGAGGATTGATCTTGTCGAGTGTGTCAGCCGCCGTGTGATGAATTTCGAAGTAGTGTGTGCTATCCACGTCGAAACTCGCACCGATAACGCCCTCACTGACGATTGGCCCAATGTCTGAACCGCCACCGCTTGCCGCAATAGTATCCGCGCGAATCGCAGTTAGTAGTTTGGCGATCTCCTGAAGGTTAGCGCGAGCTTGCGACGGAGCTGACGCATCGAGTCCAAATCCTACGGGACGGTAAGTACCCAGATCAGCCTCGACCGCAAGGATGTGTTTTGCGAGTTCGGCGCGATGGGCGTCTCGATAAGCTGGACCGCCGCGACTTCCATTCTCTTCGTTCGTATAAAGTACTACGCGGATTGTGCGTCGCGGTCTGAGCCCAAGGTCTTTGAGCAGCCGCACCGCGTGCCAGGCCATGATGCAACCGCCACCATCGTCGTGGGCACCCTGACCCACGTCCCACGAATCGAAGTGACCGCTCAGCAATACTACTTCATCAGGTTTCTCCGCCCCTTTTATTTCAGCGATGACATTGGCTGACTCAGCATCAGCCAGGAACTTCGCTTCCATCTTCAAGCGCACCGTAGGATGGTCGCCACGATCGTACATTCGCTGTAAGAGCTCGGCGCCCTCGATCGTGATCGCAGCGGCGGGAATCCTGGGTTGGTTGTCGTCGTACCTCATGGCGCCTGTATGCGGTGTCTGAAGACTTACGGGCGTGATTGAACGCACGAGTGCCGCAACGGCGCCATAGCGAGCCGCGATCGAGGCGCCTGACAATCGATAACGAACCGTTGCGCCGTAATTGGTAAACGCCGCATTGTAGACGACGATTTTGCCACGTACGCGCTCGCCTAATTGGTCGAGCTCATCGAAGCTGCGAACGACAACGGCTTCGGCCGTGATTCCTTCTGCCGCCGTGCCGATGCTGTTACCCAAACCCAGCATAGACAACTTTTGCGACACAGGACTCGTCAACTCCAGACTCTCTTCACCTCGGACCCAATGCGGGACCAGTACTTTTTCAGTGTGAACGTTATCCAGACCGTCAGCTTTCATTTCAGCAACCGCCCACTTGATTGCGCGTTCCAGATTCTTCGAGCCACTCAGTCGATTTCCGATGTGATCGGTGAGATACGCAAGACGCTGATACGCTTTGTCGCTGGTTAAAGCGGCACCAATGATACGGGCTGCTGCTGAGCGGTAACTGTCAATTCTTACCGTCGGCGGTGGCAACGGTTTGGGTGTAGGCGTTGGAGATGCCGATGGTATTTGAAAGGGCGGCTGAGGATTCTGTTGAGCAAATGCTGCGTGAATCAACACACCTGTAAGTGCGAACAGTAGTAGAAAGCGCAACTGGAGCTAGCCTCCGTCTTATCTTGTGTTAGGCTGAAATTGAAACTCCACGCGGCTAAAGCCGGTGGTGTCTGAGTTTTTGCAGCCGCTCCGCTGGTGGTATTCCAAACTGAACCGGTACCCAGAGATGCAATGTAGCGCTGCGACAAAGTTGCAGACCTCTAACGACCCATCCACTGATTACAATGAAAGCGAAAGATTACGCCTCTTTCGAATCTGTGGATCCTCTCAGTCTCCTGCCGCCACGTCAGGCGAAGCGTGTGTGGGCTGGTCACCAACGATATGTCCCTTGCGTGAACCGAAAAACGAGGTACGGTCGAGTACGTTTTCCTGGAATCGTTCGAGATACAAATAGATAACCGGGGTGATGTAAAGAGTAATGAATTGCGAGATGACAAGACCGCCAACAACCACCAGACCCAGCGGACGCCGCGACGCGCCATCAGCACCAAAGCCGAGGGCGATCGGCAGTGCACCAAAAACTGCCGCCAACGTCGTCATAAGAATCGGTCGGAATCGATCCATGCTGGCGTCGTGGATTGCACGCTCAGCCGTTTCTCCGGCATCAACTCGCTGGCGTGCGAAGTCGACGATCATAATGCCATTCTTCTTCACGATACCCATCAACATGAACATGCCAACAAAGGCGTAGAGCGATGCTTCCTGACCAAACACAAGAAGTGTGAACAAGCCGCCCACCAGTGCAGTTGGCAGAGTCGACAACACCGTCAACGGATGCACATAACTTTCGTAGAGGATGGCGAGAATCACATACATGACAAAAACAGCCAGGGCCATCAGCATTGTTAGACTGGTTACGGTGCTGGCGAACGTTTGAGCTTCACCGACCAGTTCACCGCGTACTCCGAGTGGGACAACCTCTGCAGCTGACTTTTGAATGAAATTGGTAGCGTCGCCGAGAGCAACGCCCGGTTTTAGGTTGAATGATAGGGTAACGCTAGTGAACTGGTTCAAGTGGTTGACAGTTTGCGGGCCGAGCGTCGCCTTCCAGCTAACGAGTTCACCGAGTGGCACCAGTCGTTTACCGTCGTCAGACCGTATGTAAAGCTTAGCCAGATCTTCGGGATTCGAGCGCGCGTCATCTTCCATCTCCAGTATTACTTGATACTGGTCCTCAGGTTTTTTGATCAGGTAAAGATAATTCTGCGAAAATGCATTGCGCAGTAGCGAAAGGATCCTTGCTTCAGACACGCCGTATGTTTTTGCCTGGTCCCGGCGAAGATCGATGTTGACGTTAGGGGTGTTGTTATAGAAGTCCGAGGAAACAGTCAGGAAGCCGGGATAGGTCCTGAGCTTGCCCAACAATTTCTGACTGACGTCGTAGACCTCTGTTGGATTCGCGCCCGACACGGCGAATGAGTACTGTCCCTGTTGTTGGCTCGTAACCCCCGTGCTGATTTCGAGAACCGGGAAGGGACGCATAAAACTAAACACGCCAGGGATCGAATTGAGCTTACCCATCATTTCTGCAGTCACTTGCTGAATGGGTTTTCGTTCCTCAGGTGGTTTAATTAAGGTAAATGAGATTCCTTGATTAGAAGCCAGAAACCCGGTCGCGCCGATCAAGGTGAAATCGGTGATTACGTTAGGATCCTGTTGGAGGGTTTGGTCCACGCGGTTTTGGATCTCACGCATTTGCGCTGGTGACGATCCTTCACGCGCGATGAAAGCACCGAAGATGACGCTGCTGTCTCCGGGAGGCAAGAACGCTTTCGGAACGAGGACGAATAACCAGATGGTACCGGCCAGGCACGCGACCCAGATCACAGCCGAGACCCAGCGATGTTTCAAGAACCACCACAGAGAGCCACCATAGAGTTTCAGCACACGCTTTTCGATACCACCAATGACCCGTTCGACCCAGTTCTTTCTTGCTCCTTCACCTCTGCCCTTTAACAGTCGGGCACACATCAGTGGGGTTAGCGTCAGCGAAACAAGTCCTGAAGCAAAAATTGCGATCACAATCGTGACGGCGAATTCGCGAAAGATTCTGCCAACCAGACCACTCATGAACACGAGCGGGATAAACACCGCCGCCAACGAGATCGTCATCGACATGATCGTGAAGCTGATCTCTTTAGCGCTATTTATGGCAGCTTCGAATGGTTGTTCACCGCGTTCCATTCGGCGCACGGTGTTTTCTAAAAACACAATTGCGTCATCAACCAGAAACCCGATCGCCAGCGTCAACGCCATTAACGATAGATTGTCGAGACTGTAGCTGAGTGCGCGCATGGCCATGAAGGTGATTAGTAGCGACAAAGGAAGAGCAACTGTGGGAATCAGGGTATCTGTGGCTCGACCAAGGAAAGCAAAAATCACGATTACGACTAGCACAAACGCGATAATCAGCGTCGTTTGAACATCTTTTACGGAGTGAACGATACTCTGCGAGCGATCATAGACAGGAGTGAGGCGGATCGAACCGGGAAGTTCCGCACTTAGCTGTGGCAAAATTTGCCGAATGCTGCTGGCTACCTCGACTGCGTTGGCCCCTGCGCGCCTGCTAACTGCGACAATGTTCGTTGTGGCAGGCACGTCGTAGCCGCGAGCCCAGAACCGCATGTTCACGCGTTCATCCTGGACAGAGTCTTTGACGGTTGCGACATCGCGCAAATACACGGGCGCATCGCCAGTGCCACCGACGATCAAGTTACTGTATTGCTCCGCGTTTTCGAGTTGGCCCTGTGGCCGAAGGATCGCCGTGCCGGAAGTGCTATCGAGCTGACCCGCTCCCGTGTAGCTGGTGCCGCTTTTGATGGCCGCGCTCAGATCGTCTATCGAAATTCCTCGCGCCCACATTGCCGCCGGATCAGCCTTAATGCGAATCGCTGACTTTGTGCCGTAGACGGTTACGCGCGACACGCCGGGCAGAATGCTTATTCGCTGGCCAACCTGGGTGCTCGCGTAGTCGTACAATTGCCCAGTCGTGACTGAGTCGCTGGTCAACGCGATGTACATTATCGGTTGATCGTTTGGATTGGTTTTGGAGTACGTCGGAGGTGATGGCAGGTCTGCTGGAAGACTACCAATAGACTGCGAGATCGCGGTCTGTACATCGGTCGCGGCGGCATCGATATCCTTTTCCAGGGCAAACTGGAGTGTGAATGTCGCCACGCCTTGCGTACTCTTGGAGGTCACTACTTCGAGCCCGTTGATCTGCATAAACTGGCGCTCGAGTGGAGTAGCAATGTTATTCGCAATCGTGTCGGGACTGGCGCCGGGATAACCTACTGCAACCTGAATTACGGGGTAATCGACCGGGGGCAGATCGTTCACAGGGAGTTGCGTATAACTCAGTATGCCAAAAAGGATGACTGAGAGAGTCAACACCGCGGTCATAACGGGCCGTCTTATAAAGGGCTCCGATAGATTCATTGCTTCGCCTCGGTGCTTGGGCTTGTTGCAGTAGTCGGTTGCTCGATACGCACTTTGCCCCCTGGCGTTACGCCTAACTGCCCAGCAGTGACGACACGTTCACCCGCAGCGACGCCGTTCTCGACGACGACTTGATCGCCCTGCCGTTGACCGAGAGACACCGGACGTTGTTCAGCCGTCGAATCTTGTTTCACGACGTAAACAAATGATCCTTTGGCCGACATCTGCGGTGCCGAAGCAGGGATCAGTACTGCTTGATGTATTGTGTTCAAGACGAGACGAATGTTGACGAAGCGGCCAGGCCAGAAACGATGACCTGAATTTGGAATGGTCGCGCGCAAACCGACAGTGCCGGTTGTGTTTTCGACGGCGTTATTCAGAAATGTGAGCTGACCGACGACGGGTTCCTGGCCATCATCCGGAATCCGTACTTCTGTGCGCAGTTTGTTGGCCTTCATCTGCTGCTGCACTTCCGTCAGGTTGTTTTGGGAAATTGTGAAGTCAGCGTAGATTGGATCTAATCGTTCTATTACGAGTAATGTATTGCTGCTAGCCGGATTGCCACTGCTCGAGGTGTTGTTGTTGGAACTGCCGCCGGGATTCACGACGTTTCCGACGTCAACGAGACGTTGGCCGGCACGCCCATCAATAGGTGAGCGAATAGAACAGTAACTTAGCTGGACCTTCGCACTCTCTACCGCAGCCGAGTCTACCTTGATACTTTCGTCGGCGCTGTTAACTGCAGCACGGGCGGAACCGACATTTGCTTCGAGCGAATTCTGCGTGGCCCGCAACTCTTCATACTGCTCGCGGGAAACAACGCCTTGTGAGACTAATGTGCGATAACGGTTTACTTGCACCTGGCCCCAATTCGCTTTGGCAATCTCTGAAGCAAGATTTGCTTCAGCCTGTCTTTTCAAAGCCTGGTCTTTTGATACGTTGGCTTGAGCCTGGCGTAGATTCGCTTCGAATGGGCGAGGGTCAATGGTGAAGAGCATATCTCCCTTCTTCACATTCGCTCCGTCAACGAAGTGGAGCTTGGTTATACGTCCTGATACTTGCGGCTGAATTGATACCACTTCGCGGGCGACAGTTTTACCGATAGCTTCCAGGTACGTCGGTACATCCTGCGCGACCGCAACCGTGGTGGCCACTGGCGCTGGCGGCCGTTCAAAGGCTGGTGCTGCCTTGTTCGAACAACTGACGCAGAAGACACCCATGACCAACAACGGGATGGCGATCATAAAATCGCGACGATGAATCTCGTATCTCATATCAGTTTCAGAACGCAGGTTAGGATCGGACCGTCTTAATTATCACTGCGGTTCCTGTTCGAGGCAAATAGCCTAACGAGAGTAGATTTATTGTGACGGCCCGATGGTATACGACGTCTTCGGCGGAAATAGTTTCCAATAGATGACACAGAGTTGTGTCTATGTTGTAAATAGATGTTAAGGCGATGCCGCTGGGGATGGCGATGACCACAAGTCAGGTTGCGGCTCTGCTGGGCTGTGTCTATGCGGTCAAAGGCGGCCGAAATCCTTTACCGCAGAGTCGCAGAGAACGCGGAGGAGGCGCAGAGAAGAAACTAGGGGACCACGTATTAATCACGTCTGGATGAAATTGCCAGTGTTGATATATGTTTGATGCCTTCTTTGTCGCTGAAATAAAGCAGACGTTATGACCCAACTCTTTAAGACTTGGAACTGGCAACCGCCTGCTCATTGGCGGAAAATCACTACCATTGAGATGCACACTGGTGGCGAACCATTGCGCGTCTACGTGTCAGGTCTGCCTCCAATCGAAGGTGCCACAGTGCTCGAGAAACGCAGATTTTTTCGCGAGCGCTACGATCACATTCGCAAGAGCACGATGTGGGAGCCACGCGGACACGCGGATATGTACGGTGCAATTGTTACACCTTCAGTCGATGCCGATCTCGATGTCTTCTTTTTGCACAACGAAGGCTACAGCACGATGTGTGGTCACGCGATCATCGCGCTCACGAAACTGGCGATCGAAACGGGTTTGGTTAAGTGCGAAGGTGATCATGCTCAACTAACTATTAATGTGCCTGCGGGAAAGATTAGAGCCGAGGCTGTCATGGAAAACGGAAGAGTGTGCGAGTCGTCGTTTCGCAATGTCCCATCGTTTCTTTACCTGCGCGACCGCCGTGTTAATGTACCGGGCCTCGGAATTGTTGCCTTCGACGTGGCTTACGGGGGAGCATTTTATGCTTTCGTGGACGCCAGTATTCTCGGTCTTGAGCTCAATTCGACTCAACTCCCTCGACTCATCGACTATGGCCGTCGCATCAAACATGCGGTCATGAGCGATTTTCCAATCAACCATCCTGTCGAAGAGGATTTGAGTTTCCTTTACGGCACGATCTTCACCGGGCCGGCGCTTGAAACGGGTAATCACAGCCGTAATGTTTGCATCTTCGCGGATGGGGAGGTCGACCGTTCCGCTACCGGGTCGGGTGTTAGCGCTCGAGCGGCTCTGCATTACGCGAAAGGTGACTTAGGTCTCAACGAGAAGATCACGATTGAAAGCATCGTTGGCAGCACAATGTCGGTGGAGGTCGTTGAAGTGGCGAAGTATGGTGATTATGAGGCCGTGATTCCCGAAGTTAGCGGAACAGCATCGATCACGGGAAAGAGCGAGTTTTACTTTGACCCCAAGGATGAGTTTCAGGAGGGCTTCATTCTGAGGTGACCCTCTCGAACCTCGCCTAGAATGATCAAGTTGCTCAGGGCATCTGAGAATTCAGGCACCTCACCAGAATCTAACAAGTTGGAAGGGGGCAAGCGGACCTACAAAAACCTCGAACACTTAGCCCGAAAGCTCGCCCCCGCTGTCCGCAGCATATCGACACCTTCGAGGGTATTCAGGCGCGTAAACTCAACATGCAGCTTCGTGTAGGCAACACAGGCGGGGGCGCGCTTTCGGGCTAAGA
>DASYRR010000122.1:0-7110 GCA_036004125.1 Pyrinomonadaceae bacterium
AGCTCATCGACACTTGGAAACCGTCAGGTGCGGGTTTCTTCGGCAATATTTCAGATGATGGCAACTACGTAATCGCTGGAGGCGGGGCCATATACGGAAAGAAGTCAGTTGAGATTTGGAGCGCCAGCGACAAGAAACGAATTGGCGAGTTAACCGACTTTAGAAGTGGTCTGTTCGCGCTGGCGATAGCCCACTCCGCTAAATTCTTTGCTCTCGCCGGCGGAGATTATGGTTCAGGAGGCGACCTAAGCCTTTGGAGTCTCAGCGAGAATCCGCGCGAAGTCGGCTACGTTTCGTTTGGCGAGTTTCCAATAGACGACTTAGCGTTCAGTCCCGACGACAGGACTCTTGCTGCCGCGAGCAACGACCACTTTGTATTGCTCTACGACGTCGCGCGCATTCGCGGTCCTGAGATTAAGAGACAGGATTACGCCCTTTGTGGGGAGATACTGAAGGAAGGTGACAAATCTTTCATCGTTCCGTTATCGAAAGTGCCACGAGTAATGGACAGTAGTTTTAATTATGCGTGGCGTTTGGAAATCGTCAATGCGGATCTGTTGGCCGGAATCGCAGCGGGGCCGATTGCCTTGGATGATTGGAATATCGAAAGCAGGTCGGATGAAGACCGCGCCAGGATCGTCAAGTTTCGACGTCTACAAGCGCAACAAGAAAGCCCGAACCTCGGTCATATCGTTTTCGGTGACATTCAGAACCCGGGTTGGAATGAAGGTTCAATTGTTAAAATCTACGGCGATGGGAGTTTTGTCGCGACTAACAACCCCGGACGGTGTGTTGCCTATGGGTCGCTCGCTCAATTCAAAACGGATTTTGAGTCCGTAAGGAAACGTTTGGTTGATGGAGGATTGCTGACGCTTTCGCGAAATCCTTTGTCGTCGGGTGCCGCTCATTTTCACACCAGGTTCATCGAACTTGCTTCAGCGGGCAGTGTGGAAGTACGAAGCGACGTAGCAGATCGCGAAGGCTTCACGCGATTGTTGAGTAGGGAGGAAGCATTTATTAACTCAGTCCGAATGGCAGGGATGAAACCCAGTGCACCGAATTGAGGGCCCTAGATAAACCATATAGCGACATTTGAGAGTCATTTTGTGGGGTGAGTCCTTCGGTAATCTTTCCACCACTGCAACCAATCATCATAAGTGGAGGCGTGATATCCCGTGATCTTCTCAAGCGCTCCAAGCGCATGTCCATAAGTGCAGATATACATCATCGTACCATCGGCAGCGACCGTTGGTGGGTGATCTTTCAACACTCGCAAGAGCGCAGGCAGGGAGGAAATGTCCCCGATGTACCACAAAATAGCCGTGCTTTTTCTGAATCTCGATCTCAGCCAACCCTTCTGAAAAGGAATCGGCATCATCGAATCTTGGTTTAGCGATCATTTCACCCGCGCGGTTGATGTAACCCCAGTATTCACCGACCTTCACCGCCGCGAATCCTTCGGAGAACTTCAAATCCGTCAGATCGTTCGTCGAGTACTTCGGTTGGATAACGACTGAGCCGGTCTTATCGATGAATCCCCAACGACCGTCCAAACTCACGGCTGCCAATCCTTCGGAAAAATCTTCAGCATCATCAAACGTCGCGGGAATAACGAGTTTGCCGGTTGGATCGATGAATCCCCAACGCAGTCCTTCGTCGGTGCACATCCATACCCGTGCCAGATCCACCGAAAAATCCTCGGCGGACCAAAACGTTGGTTCGATGATTACCTTTCCCCGAGCGTCTGTGTATCCGTACAAGCCATCCCGCTCAAAAACAAAGAGTGGAGAGTTTTCCTTTGCCCGGTTTGTCGAAGTTTGTCCGGTGTTGGCGGCAGTGATCAAAGCGAAAATCACAAGCGGGATTGTGTTCTTGAGTCTCATCGCGAAAGGCTTCAGATCATTTCATTTGTTTCAAAGGAAACCTCAGGAGTTGTCCTCGATAAACCAGGTAGACCTTCGTTTCCGCTTCATCAACCCAGATTTGCATACTGTCGAATTCAATTTGTGGGAGAGTTACTACCGGTTGGAAGGTAAAGTCCTTCAGGTTGTAACGTCCCACCTGGGTTTTGTCACCTTTAGGAACTGCTGCCCAGAATTCGTTGGGGTTGGCGGTGGGTTGGAGAAAGCGCTTACCCTCATGCTGCAACGGCGTGAAGATTCCGGTCACTGTTTGCGTTTGTCCGGTGTTAGCGTCGAGTAAATAAAACTCGGGCGTTTCCGGGCCATCTGTGTTGTTCCGCGACGGTTCGTAATCATCCTTAGCGCGTCGGATTAAAATCTTGTCGTGATTCGGCAGGTAAGCGATGGGATCAAGATTGGCAGCAGGGGGAATCGCGACGCGGTATTCACGGCCTGTCTTCAAGTTGAATCTTGCGATGTAGTTTGGCGTCGACCAGTCGGTGTCGGCCTTTGAGAGTACGACCCACTTGCCATCAGCAGTTGCGATGGGCTTCGCATAAGCACCTTTCTCACCACTAATGCGGATTGGCTTTTGCCCAGCAGTTTGACGCCACAAGCCATCGAAGTTGCGAGCTATCACAATTGTGTCAGGAGAGATTGCCTGAGTCTCGCGATTGTTGTAATCGGAGTTGTCCTCGTCATCGGCAGGTGGAAATCTGGTTTCATCAAAGGATGTGTAACCTTCGGGCAAGGATGTCGAGTCGCCCGCTGTACCTTTTGCTAAAGCGCGCCAAGTGAAGCGTGATTTGAAGCGCATTATTTCCTGCCGCTGTCGCTCAGTTCGAGTAGCCGCGTCATCATCGTCCGGGTCGTCAGGCTTGTTGCGCTCGTTAATCTCTTCGAGAGTCTCTTCGCGTTCAACGAGGATCCGAAGATCTGAACCACGTTTCCACACATCTTTGACTACGAGCGTGTCATCTTCATACAGCCGTTCCAAACCAGCGACTTCATTCTCAAAAGCATAATGAGTCCGCGAGCCAGCTCCTCGCTGCAACAGGTCGAAGTTAGCAAGCAAACTAAGCCAGCCCCCAAGACCTTGTTCACCAAAAACTCTACGACCTTTTTCTTTGGTTAGTACGAGGAACTCGGATATCCAACAATCGTGATGACAGGGACTAAACTGCGGTCCAAGCTCCATAAGGTTGTTCGTGGTCACAAAGTCTTTAAACGCGGCCAATTCAGCTTTTGAAATCATTCGCTCGCGATATCGAGCCGCATCTTCATAATGCCTATAGACCGCTTTAGTGTCGTATACGCGTAATACTAGACTGTACTGCTGAGAATTCGTGATCAGCGCAATCACTTCCAGCGGGCCACCCTCTTTGAATAGCTCCGCTCGTAGCTTTTCTTCAGTGATTCCCATCACGTCAAAGTTGCTGGCACTCATCATCTGAATGTTTTCGCGCCACCCGGTAATGAACGCCTCACCGGGATGATGGGCCCACAGCAGTGCTCGTGCTTCAGGACTGTCTTCAGCAAGTAAATACGCATGCGCAGTTGTCGTGATCATTGGCTCTTTGCTCTTCAGCAGAGCCCCAACCGTTTCAACTGGCAAAGGCATCTGAGTTAGCCGCGCGGCTGCGAGTAGCCCCAACTTAGGGGCTTGTCTATCCGAACTGAGGACGCTTTCAGCCAGAGCACTATCATCAAGTAAGACAGCAGCGATACCGGGTGCTAATCCTTCGCTACCAGCTAATGCCTGTAACTCTGGACCGACACTTTCACGCAACTTAGTTCGTCGCTCCAATGCTTGGGCTATTGTAGTGGCGTCGCCGGAGCCATCAGCGATGCGATGGATTAAGTCCAAATCGATGTGGCGACCTTGCCATTGGTGAGCAGTGTCCAGGAGTGATTGAGCAAGGAGAGGGTCGCGCTTTTTCAAAACCTCGGCGCGGGCCAGCACGGCATGAACCAGAGACTCGGAGACTTCCTTTACGTTGGCTAAGTATCGACCGACACTAACTGGGACCGGCAACGCATCGTCCCGGTATGACCGAAAGCGTTTGACTTCCTCACGACCCTCAGCCGTCGCAATTTTCGCTACATATGCTTCCAATGCGCTCAAGGCTTCTGGATCTGAAATGCCACCAGATGCAACCAAACCATCGAGAATATAGTTGCGATCGTCTTCGTTGTTTTCGGTGGCCAGAGCCTTCTTGAGAGCTGGAATTGCGCTTGGATCTTTGTAGTGTGCGAGAGTGCGAGCGGCCCACCGTCTATTAGATTCTTCGTTCTCGACGATCCAGATCAAACCAGGAACACTCTCTGGCATTTCAAGTTCATCCATCTTCTGCATGAACCAGGCTCGTTGAGTTCCATTGATGTCGATCCAATCTGGATCTGATAGCCAACGAAGCACGGGCAGGATGGCGTCACGACGTGGTGTATTCGTCGCATAGCTCACGAGGCAACTTCCTGCGGCTTGTTGCACTGCCCGATCCTTACTTTCAACCAACTTGGACATGATCTGTATCCACTTGTCTGGATCCCGGTTGAAGAGCGTCGTCAGTGGATGGAAGCCATAGATCCCATCGTGACATTCTCGAAGTGTTTCGTCAGCGAGCAGTGAGATATACCAATCGTCACGGCCAGACCATTCTGAAAGGGATAAGGCCTCGATTGCCGAATCGCGTGCACTGGCCGGCGCGCTTGTGTCAGAAGCGATTTCCCTCAAACGCTGACGATATTTCTCTTCGGCCTCAGCTTGCTTTGAAGTTTGGGCCTGTTTGTAGAGCAACGAAAGCGCAGCAGCGGTCGTTCGGGGCTGATTACTTTGAGACAGCCTTTGCAACAATGGTTCAGCCGACGCCCAGTCGATCCTGGACAGTGCGGTCAAGGCGTCCTCGTTTTTGACGTATCCACCTTTTTCGTCATGTTGGACCTTGTTGGCGAGAGTTAAAAGCTCACTCAGGAAGTATTTGCTATTGAACAGCAACCACTTCTTAACCGGCTCGCGCCAGTATTCAGTCGTCTCCTTGTTGGCTGGTGGCTTATCGTAGGTTTCTTTTACTTTAGTGGCTGCGTCTTCACTGCTTGGGATTAGTGGTAGGAATTGCGAAAGACGGTCAGGATCTTCGAGGCACGCATCAAGCAACCGCTTTTTGACGACATCTGAGGGATGGTTTGTCAAACGAGTGTTGACCCATCGACTCCAATACTCGAGCAGATCTGCTATCGGAGCATCATCCGGCGGCTGACTGTCAGAATCGAAAAACTTTGGAGGTCGCGTCTGTTTCGGTTCTTCGGGCTTGTCAGAACGCGGCCTTGGTGCAGGCATGGTCAATAATTGTTGGACCTTGTCCGAAATCTCAGTGCGCGGAGTCTGCCCGCTGACTGATGTCAGTAAGCAAAGCGCCAGGACACTGAGTAGAGTCGTTGGTTTCACGGTCGACCTTTTATTGTGCGCGTGCGTCGATGAAGAATTCTGCTGAGACTTCAAAAATATCTTGCGTGCGTTTGCGAATGGTCCGGGTCTTCATGAGTTCCGTCGGAACACCTTCCAACACGGGACGAAGTGAATACTGGATCACATACTTATATCTGCCGGTAACAAATCGCGTGGGTGTCCCGATGAAGTATCCCTCAACTGAGCCGACGGAATGGTTTGGTTCAAGCGGCTGGCCTAAGCCAACGGTCCCGCAAAATCCGCCGCGCGGGTAACGTATCCAGGTTCCGTGTCCCTCGAATTGGATGCGACCGAAGAAATTGCCTAACCACCCGGCCCCGTAGATCGGTTGTTTTGTCCAATTGACGAGTTGGTAATGCGGCAAATCACCTGGCGTCGGAGACCAGTCTTGTATGAGCGCCACGCTCTTCTCGCCTTCTATAAGACGTTTGATAGTTAAGTCCGCCAGAAAGGTTTGCCTCTCCTCAGCATCAGTCGTGAACCAAAGATCCGCGGCAATTTGCAGCTCATCTCCTGTCACTAGAAACTCTTGCTTTTCTAGCCCGAGATTACACAGCTTCCCCTTTAGACAATAAGCTAGACGAAAGGTATAGGTCCCAGGTGATTTGTACCAGTCGTTCGGCGTGATTGAATCCGAGGAATCGGTCATATCCTGAATGGCATACTGCCAGGAGGACGTACCGTCAGGCGCTTCGATTGAAAGATCTAAAGACTTCAACGAAGAGCGCGTCGCTTCAGAACAACTCAATTTCACGGCAAAGTTCGGTCCGAGAGAAGTTGCGGAACTATTTCCTACTGACAGTAGACCGAAGAGATTAACGGCGATCGCGAATGTAAGAACCTTTGTGTTTAGCATCTTGGCTTAAGCTTGTTAGATGCTCTGCCCGGAAGACTTGTTCCAGATCCTGAGCTTTGCCTCGAAAGTCGCAAGTGTACGAACCTCAGCGCCAACGGCGCGAAATATGAAAGCCAGGGGCAGGCGCGAAGCGCAGCGGAGCGCGCCGCCCCTAGTAACAGAACCAAATCCAAATCAGCCCTGAAAGGGCGTAATACTGGTTAGCTCTCGGAAAATTTGCTCCGCTCCATAGGGGACATCAATTAGTGATCGAAACTGATTCCCAGACTGCATCCACTTTTTCTGTTTATTGGTGTTGAAAGACCTTTTAACTTTTGGTACACTACGGGCCCCCCAAAGTTTTCCCCGACTGGAATGTAACTGTCTTAGGTTCTTCCCATCGACACTTGGCCGTCTGAGCCCAGAATCGAGACTCTGCCCCGGCACGGTCTCTCTCGGAGTACCAAATGAAGCGTTTGTTGTACCTTATCCTCTGGAGTGCTGCTCTATCGCTCCTCGTCTCCTCCCCGCTTATCTTCGAAAGAAGAACACATGCTGAAGCAAATTCCGACGCACAGCTCCAGCGAAAGATTTCCAAAGACATCCTCAAAAAGGTCGAAAACGGCCGAGGCGCTGACTTGGTTCGCGTCATTGTCCAACCGGTCAATTGGGGAGATCTCTCCCTCGATTCAACACTGGAGACTGAGGGTGGCAGCAACATCCGTAAGTTCAAGAACTTCCCAGTCCGCGTTGTCACACTACCTGCGACAGCGGCCGCTAATCTCGCCGCCCGCAATGACGTTTCTTATGTCTCCATGAACCGAGACGTACGACCCCTTGGTCATCTATCCCTAACAACCGGCGCGGATCAGGTGCGAACAAATAGTGGCACTAACACTAACGGTCTC
>DASYRR010000123.1:0-4410 GCA_036004125.1 Pyrinomonadaceae bacterium
GTCGACACCATCGAGTGTAATGTTTGCCTGATCTGCTCTACCTCCATTCACGAATCCAGTGCGTGTTACACCTGGCTGCAACGAAAGAAGACCAACCACATTACCGGCGTTGAGCGGCAACTCCGTAATTCGTCGCGATTCGAATGTGTTTCCGATCGTCGCGTCCGTCGTGTTTATGGGCGCATCACCGCCGGCAGTCACACTTACGGTTTCTGAAATGTTACCGACCTCGAGAGTGATGTCGATACTGGTTGGCGTATCAACCAAAGCCTGAACCTGTGTAACCGATGATTTCTTAAAGCCCGCGGCTTCGACCTCAAGGCGATAAGTACCAGGCGGAACGGCAGTGAACACATAGTTGCCACTGTCGTTGGTAGTTTGTGAACGATTGAAGTTCTTTTGTTCGTCGATGAGCGACACGTTGGCGCCAGCCACCGCGCGACCTTGCAGATCACTTACGACTCCGCGAACGGACGAAGAACCCGTTTGTGAAAACGCTACACTCGAGATCGCGAGCAACGAGAGGAGCATGCTGAGATGCACAATTCTCTTTCTCAGAAAAGGGCTAACTTTTTTCATTGAACCCTCCGCTAGAACATGTTTTTTTTCGGGAGACATACGAGATTTTGGAAAGTCGAGCGCTTCCGAGGTTAGATCCAATCTTGTTTACTCTGGACCAACCTCGAAGTTCGAAGAGAGACTTGCAGAAACTATTCCAAGCGGGAGTTAGTTGACCCGTGACTTGGGGAACTTCATATTCACGGAAGATCGGTACATCGATTCCACCAGAATGGAAAGATATCCAATTTCCTCCCGCATGGGTCTTTCATGTTTTCGGATGATTAATGAGGTTCTTGAATGAATGAAGGATCGTGAGGACTACATCTTGAGTTGTTCAGATCACAAAGCGCGCATTCTATGTTTCCATTTTTCCGTACGAAAATAACGAACGTAAGACTGTTGGCTCGCACTTGGACAAAGTCAGTACCGTCACGCGGTAGCGTCGGGTCCGTCGCATCTTAGATCTCTGTTACTAACGGACCCGACGCTACCCGCGTGACGGTACTGACTTTGTCCAAGTACGAGTGCGACGTTCAAGGATCGACTACGTTGGGTTTGAGACGCGTAGTTCGCTTGGCTTAGCTTTTTCCCAATCCGTTAACTAAAGCCTCAGACAACTGCGACATTAATAGATAAGCTGGGTTATCAACTGACCACATGGTTTCTGGCATGTCGTCGCATGAGATTGCCATGGCTATCTTTCCCTTTTTCGAATAAATGATTCCCACCGCACTCCTCAGCCGATCCAACGCGCCATACTTGCTCGCCATCGGCATTGCCCAAAGCGAACGGCCAATGGCGTAACGTGCCTGCTCACGTTTCATCAAATCGATCATTTCCTTCGATACTGCCGGGCTGATGATTTCGCCGCGATCCAATTTCTCCATCACCAAAACCATTTCATGCGGGGTTGCAAAACCGAGCCCGTACTTTTTGTTCTCAGGATCTTTGCCCGCGATGCTATCGCCACCGCTACCTACCTTGCGATTGATCTTGATCTGTTTGAAGCCAAGCGATTCCATGCGCGCATTGACAGCATCGGTAGTCAGTACATCAAGCACCAGATTCGTGGCGGTATTGTCGCTAAGGATCATCATCAGGTTGACAGCATCTCGCAGTGTCAAGTGAATGTTGTCAGACAACTCGGCCAGAATTCCGGATCCCGTGACCTTCTTTTCTTTGGTGAGCACGACTTCATCAGTCCACTTCGCCTTTCCTTCTGATACCCGAGCAAAGGCCTCAAGCATCACGGCGATCTTGATCGTACTCGCCGTTCGCACGCGCTCATCGCCGTTAAGGGCATATGTCTCGCCGGTATCAAGATTCTTGGCGTACAAAGTAACCTTGCCTTTGAACGGAGTGATCAGATTTTTGACTTGTTCGTCGAGCTTCGCAGATGGTTTGTCGCCTGTCGACGGGGATGGAAGGAGTGATTGCGAGAAACAAGTAGGGACAATTATCACACCAATGGATAGAGTGAGTACTACAAAGAATGTTTTCATAATCGGATAGCTTTGCCTCAAAGTCAGAACCTAACTTGGACCGGGTCCACCTCGCGGTAGAGACTGTGTCAAAAGTTACGCCCTTCTGCACTCTAGAAAAACGTTAACCCACAAAGGCACAAAAACACGAAATGAGAAGTGTGGGTTTTGTTAAGCTTTTTCTCCCAATCGTATTCGTGTCTTCGTGCCTTTGTGGTTAAGTCTGTCTTAGTTTTGTTAGTTCGTGTGATTTCGTGGATCGCTTCTCTCGCAGCGTAACAGGCGATCCACGAAATCACACGAACTAACACGAACAAGAGACTGACGGCAATCCGAGTTTTGACGCAGTCTCAGTAGCCGGTGGGTAAAAAGTAGAACGTGATCGATGACCACCCCCTCTCCCAACCAGTCGGGATACTGACCCGGTCCAATCACATTCCCTGACTCTTAGGGCAAAGCCTCCTAGCTGGATGTTGTCACTTCCTCAAATGACCCTGCGCAATCAGCAACTCCGCATTCAGTATCGCCGCGCCAGCCGCACCTCGCACCGTATTATGACTCAGAGCGACAAAACGATAGTCGAGCACTGCGTCGGGCTGCAACCGACCGATAGTTACAGTCATTCCTGCGCCTGCATCACGATCAAACTTAGGCTGAGGTCGATCCTGCTCATCTCTTACGACTATTGGAAACTGGGGTGCCGTCCGCAATCCGAGTTCTTGCGGTAATGATCTAAAGGACTCAAAGGCTCCTCGAAGTTCCCCTGTGGTGGTTTGCCTTTTCAGTTTTACCCGAATAGCTGCCATGTGACCATCGGAGACATTCACCCGATGACACTGCGCACTTACCTTAATCGCTGCAGTCCTGATCTCGTTGTCAACAAAGCTGCCGAGGATTTTCGTGGTCTCCAACTCAATCTTCTCTTCCTCACCTCCAATGTAAGGAAGGACGTTATCAAGAATGTCGAGCGACGCCACTCCGGGATATCCAGCCCCCGACAACGCCTGCAACGTCGTTGTCACGGCAGCCTCAACCCCAAACGCTTCATGCAGCGGTGCCAACGCAAGTGCAATCATGATCGTTGAGCAGTTTGGATTGGTAACAATGAACCCCCCTGAGGTAAAACGTTTCCGTTGACGTTCCAACAATCCAAGATGCTCATGGTTAACTTCTGGTATCAAGAGCGGGACATCTTCATCCATGCGGAAGGCGGATGAGTTGCTGATAACAGGATAACCGGCAGCAGCAAAACTGCCTTCAGTTTCCCTGGCAATGTCGCCGGGCAAACTTGAAAACACCAGGTCACAATCAAGCGGAGGCGTCGGCGCTTGCACCTTCATCGATCGAACTGGATTAGGTATTTCACCTGCAAGTCGCCACGTGCACGCGTCACCATAATTCTTACCTTGTGATCGATCCGAGGCGGCAACAGAGGTCACTTCAAATTGAGCATGATTTTCGAGCAGTTGAATAAATCGCTGCCCGACCATCCCAGTTGCCCCAAGAATTCCAACTCGATATTTTCGGGTCATTGTTTTTGCTTTACTCCGAGTTCCGATTTCTCTGTGTGTCTCTGTGTAGCAAGTTTTCAAGATCTCGGTTTTCTTTCTGACAATCTTTTGAGCGACCAAAAAGGATTAACCTATACTTTCACTCCGCTAGGAGTGCAATGTTTATAGCGCACAGGAGATTAGAGGCTCCTGCACTCCGGCAGGAGTGCGATATCTATAGATCGAGACCAGCGAGCGTTCTCTTTAGGCTGGGGATTAACATGGCACTCCTAACGGAGTGCGGAGCTTTCTTCTTCCGGGATCTATAAACATGACACCCCGGCCGGGGTGGCAACCACTTGCGATGTGGTCCACGTCGCAAATCAATTTGGTTGCGGCTCTGCTGCGCGGCGTCTCTGTGGTGAAGTAGAGCCTTTCATAACCACAGAGACACGGAGACACAGAAAAGCACAGAGAATTTACAATTTCGCGAGTGCCTTTTTCATGCGTGATACACCTTCCGAAAGCGCATCCAACTCGGCACAGAACGATACGCGCAAAAAACCTTCGCTTTCAGTTCCAAACGCATACCCCGGTACCGTGATCACCTTTTCTTCCAACAAGGCTTCAGCAACCTTCATTGAGGTACCATAACGACTAACGTCAACCATCGTATAAAAGGCGCCGTCCGGCACAACAGCACTGACACCTAACTCCGAGTCAATTAACCCAAGCAGATGATCGCGACGCACTTTGAAAATTTCACGAAAACTAGCGCGCGCATCTTCAGCTTCTTCGGTCCAGGCCACCAGCGAAGCCTTCTGCGAAACAGCAGAAGCGCAAGTAGTCACATAACCGTGCAGCACTAAAGCCGACTG
>DASYRR010000124.1:0-4172 GCA_036004125.1 Pyrinomonadaceae bacterium
GAACACGCACCGGCGCTACCAGATTTCCAGCAAAGCTCTGCTTCGATTCTTTGGTAGCAAAACACTCGACAACATCAAGTCGGAGGACGTTGAAAAGTTCAAAGTATGGCGCGCTACTCAGAAACGTCTCCCGCACGGGAAGAAGCGGAAAGCACGACGCGCACAGCCGATCAGACCGGCAACAATTAACCGCGAGCTCGCTCTACTCAAACACCTCTTCAACCGAAACGATGAACTGATCCCGCGTAATCCGGTCCGCAAGGGCAAAGCATCGCTTCTGGATGAGGACAACCGTCAGACACGAGTGCTCAACTCAGAAGAAGAGAAGTTGTACTTGCTGGCGGCATCACAACCGCTCCAGGACATCGCAAAGCTCATGCTCGAAACCGGTATGAGACCAGAAGAGGTTTACCGCATAAGCCGCCAGAACGTCTTTGTCGACCAGGGCTATCTCTTCAATCCCTACGGCAAGACAAAGGCAGCTAGGCGCAAAGTGCCGCTCAGCACTGCCGCTTGTAATGTCCTGCTAAAACGACTGAACAACGAGAAGATCAAAGGCGAGTTTCTCTTTCCGGGCCGTAGTACCGACGCTCCGATTGTTAAGGTGAACGCGGCGCATACAGCCTCGGTGAAGCGGTGTAAGGTGAAACACTTTCGGCTTTATGATCTCCGTCACACCTGGGCAACGCGGATGGTACAGGCTGGCGTCGACCTCGTTACACTCGCAGCAATGCTGGGTCACTCACGCATTGAGATGGTTCTGAGGTATGCACACCCAACCGAAGAACATCAGTTTGAGGCCATGGAGAAACGACAGCGTTACATGGCGAAGTAAATAAGTCTCATACACTCAAAGTGGATTTCAACGAGCGGCAGGCTTCCGGGCTTGCCGTTTTGTTGTCTTCGGCTGCTCGCAAAAGGTCTTCTCAATCCCAGTGTATCTGCGGCAACAAAAACAATGAGAAAACTTTCTGGGTCTTTGTGGGCTTTGTGGGTCCTATTATATAGGTAGACCTAGAAAACAGAATTTTTAAGACTTAAAAACTGTCTTAACTACTCTCTCTGTGTCGATTGGTTAGTCTAACCCCTTAAGTTCTTCGAAGTCGCTACACTTCCCGCTACACCAAGCAGATGTACCACTTCATGAGACGCTCAGCTATACGTGTAAGTAGTTGAGTAAGTGAGAGTTATTTGGAGGCGGCGATCGGAATCGAACCGATGAATAAAGGTTTTGCAGACCTCTGCCTTACCACTTGGCTACGCCGCCCTGAAGGCTGAAGGATGAAGGCGGAAGGATGAAGCGAAACCCTTTTCGGCGGTGAAAGTCTGAAACTTTCATCCTTCATCCTTCCGCCTTCATCCTTGATTCTGTGGAGCGGGAGACGAGACTTGAACTCGCGACCCTCGCCTTGGCAAGGCGATGCTCTACCACTGAGCTACTCCCGCTTTGAGCACTCGCGATTCTAATGATTCAGGTCGTGATGTCAAGCGAAGGGTCTGTCGTTCTTCTCCGCGCAATCTCTGCGTCCTCAGCGTCTCTGCGGTAAACAACATCTCGCCAACGCGCGGAAGGTGCAAAGGAGGCTGAGCTCGCGAGTGAAAATCTGGGGCGTGATGGCGATCACACTACAAACTGAAGTTTATCGGACATCAAATAACAAACGGTGCAACGCGAGAGGGGATCAACCCAATAACGTTGCACCGCTGTTTATGACCCTATGTCTCACGTCGGTACCGACGCGCAACGGTCGAGCCTATGACCCGAAGTCTAATCAGCCAGCTCCCTTCAGTCAACCGTCACAGTCGAAATAAAACAGACGTACGCATCATGTTTCAAGAGACTTAAACACTAAGACACAAAGACACACCGCTGAGCTGGAAGCAGAGCTGCTCAAACCTATTTTCCTTTCGTGGCTTTGAGTTTAATAACTTATTTGACAACTGCTACTAACTCTAATACTTTCCACTCGCTTCCAAATCTCTTTGAAGCACTCCCGATTCACACCTAACCAAACCTTGCTTGCGGAGGGTCAGACGATGAAATTTCAGAGCCGACTTCAGTTTGCGTTTCGCTCCACTTTACTTCTCGTCATATTTGCTATCGCTCAAATCTGTTTTGCCCAGGATGGATACAAGAAACCGCCGCCGGAAGTGATCGATATTCTCAACGCTCCCGCCACGCCAAATGCCGTGCTTAGTCCGTCTCGTGAGGCCATTCTGTTAGTGACGCCAAATCGTTATCCACCGTTGGCTGAACTCGCGCAACCAATGCTCAGACTGGCGGGCCGTCGAATCAATCCCGTATCTAACTCTCCGCATCGCGCTCCATACTCGATTGCTCTGACGTTGAAACGTATCACCGACGGCTCGGAGCTTAAGATCGAACTGCCACCCGCAGCAAAAGTAAGTGAACTCAGATGGAGCGATGATGGAAAACATTTCGCCTTCCTAAATACCACAAGGAATCGGGTTGAAGTCTGGGTTGGGGATGGGGCAACTGGAAAGATTCGTAGTCTAAGAGGCGTAACCGTCAACTCCGCCTACGGTGAGCCGCTTACATGGATGCCTGATAGTCGCACTTTAATGCTGCAGTTGATCTCGGCTACACGAGGTGATGCTCCAGCAACGCCGGCGGTCGTGCGTCAGCCCAATACTCAGGAAAGTTCCGGGAGGCCGGGTCCTGTGCGAACGTACGAAGACCTGCTAAAGAGTCCACACGACGAAGATCTCTTTGAATATTACGCAACATCGCAGTTGGCCTTGGTGGATATAGCCACCGCAAAAGTTACTCCCGTTGGCCAGCCTTCAATGTTTCAGTCTATAGATGTCGCTCCTGACGGCCTGCACGTTCTCGTGACACGCATTCATCGACCCTTTTCCTATTTGTTTACTGATTCCTCTTTTCCGAAAGATATCGAGGTTTGGGATTCGAAGGGACGCATGATCTACAAAGTGGCCAGTTTGCCGCTCGCTGATCAGGTGCCGATTGATGGAGTAATTACCGGCCCGCGACTCATTCGCTGGCGCCCGACCGAACCTGCAACCCTCGTTTGGATACGTGCGCTGGACGACGGCAATCCGAAAAAGAAGGTTCCGTTTCGCGACAGTGTTTTGATCCTAAAAGCGCCTTTCAGTGCGCAGCCGATCGAAATTGTGAAGACGGAGCACCGCCTGACTGGGCTTGTCTGGGGAGAGAGGGACGGTCTGGCTTTAGTTACAGACTTCGAACGCAACAAACGTTGGGTTCGAACATTCATGTTCAACGCCGACAAGCCGGGCGTTGCGCCGAAGTTGCTGTGGAGTCGGAATCAGCGGGACGACTACAACGATCCAGGCACGCCGTTGTTACGCACACAGATTGGCGGTCAGCGAGCAATCTTGCAGAATGGCGACTGGATTTATTTAGATGGCAGAGGTGCTACGCCTGATGGCGATCGTCCATTCCTGGATCGGTACAATCTGCAGACTTTGAAATCCGAACGGATTTTCCGCAGCGAAAGCAACTCTTATGAATCATTTGTCGGGTTGTTGAGTGACGACGCAAAACAATTTCTCACTCGACGGGAGTCTCCGACAGATGTTCCAAACTATTACGTGCGAGCCAGTGGCGAAACTGCTGCAAAGGCCCTGACGAAGTTTTCGGATCCGACTCCGCAACTCCGCGGTATCAAAAAACAACTTGTCACATACAAGCGCGCTGATGGTGTGCAGTGTTCGTTCACTCTTTATTTGCCAGCCGGATACAAAGAGGGAACCCGGTTGCCCACGGTTATGTGGGCGTACCCGCTGGAATTCAATGACGCCAACACCGCTGGACAGGTCTCGGGCTCGATACAACGATCGACCCAGATTGTCGGGATGTCGCACCTGTTTTTTCTGTTGGAAGGGTACGCAGTCCTCGACAATGCCACCATGCCAGTTGTTGGCGATCCAGAGACCGTCAACAACACTTACGTCGAACAAATCGTGATGAGTGCAAAAGCCGCGATCGATAAAGCCACCGAAATGGGGGTAACGGATCCGGATCGTGTCGGGGTGGGCGGCCACAGTTACGGAGCTTTCATGACTGCCAACCTGCTGGCGCATTGTGATCTCTTTCGTGCGGGTATCGCCCGCAGTGGCGCCTACAATCGCACCCTCACTCCGTTTGGCTTTCAAAGCGAGCGGCGGAC
>DASYRR010000125.1:0-10361 GCA_036004125.1 Pyrinomonadaceae bacterium
TTTTCGACTATTTGGCGTCCTTCGGGGTGGCTGTCGTCGAAGAGCTCTGCGTGAAACTGAATTCCGTAAAGACGGCGACCTTTTTGTTGCATAGCCTGGATCTGACAGGTTTCATTTGAGGCTGTTGCGCGAAACCCGTCAGGAAGTTCCTTCACCTCATCACAGTGATTATGCCAAACCACAATTTGCGAGGGCAGTCCCTTGAACAAACCCTCGCCGGTGTTTTGTACGGGTAAGAAACCGCGTTCTCTCTTCGCTCCGTTGTATCCTTCGCCGGGTTCGAGTCTTGCCATCAAACCGACTTTCGCGCCGTAAGCCAGCGCAATCTGCTGATGCCCGCCACACACGCCGAGGATAGGTTGACTTGCTTGTTTGATAACGGCGAATACCCCGGCCAGGGACTCAGGTGTGTACATCTCCCAGGGATGACTTTGACCACTGAGGATGATGTGCGAAGGGCGAAGACTTCGAACTCGTTCGAGAGACACGTTATGGAATGGCTCGATGAGTATTTCGAGTCCGGGTATTAGACGACCAAGCACGGCACGCACCTCACGCGGGCTAGCGCCTTGGCCATCGATGGTGTTGTCGACAAGATAAACTAGCAAGCTAATTCAAGCAGTAAAGCTTTCCATTGAAGGCCCCAATGTAAATTCGTCCGTTCAAAACAGCGGGCGTCGAGTTGATATTATCACCAATCTTAAGTTCGCTAATCCGTGCGCCGCTCTCCGCCGACACGGTGTGCAACCAGCCAGCCTTGTCTCCAAAAACTAAACGATCGTCAACCAATGGAGATGTTCCCCAAATTGGACCGCGCGCTTTGTATCGCCAGACAACCTCACCTTTGTCAGCTGTCAGGCAATACAAGTAATGATTGCTCGATCCGATGTGAACTCTTCCATTCGCCGCGATCGGACTTCCCCAGATACCGTTGCTGGATCCTTCGGTTCTGAATTTCCAAACAAGCGTGCCGTCCGACTGCCGAAAGCAATAGACGAAGCCGTTTTCAGCGGCAGTGTAAACAAAACCGTTAGCGACTGCGGGTGTCGAATCTGAATCAGCGCCGATCCGTGCCTTCCACACTGTCGATCCGTCTAACATGTTCAAACAAAAGAGATCGCCTTGTTCGGTTCCAATGTAAATTCGACCCTCGACTACAGAGAAACTTCCTTCCATTGAACCAAGACGTTCGGTCTTGTAAATCAGTGAACCGTCTTCAAGATTTAGACAATAGAAGAATCCGTCTTCTCCACCAAAGTAAACTCGACCATCGATTACCGCCGAGCCACAATCGACTTCAAAGCCGGTTTGAAACTTCCAAAGCAAGCGGCCGTCGCTCTTGTTGAGACAGTAGATGTAATGATCGAGTCCGCTGGCGATGATGCGATCGCCGGCAATCGTCGGAGTAGCTTTCAGGCTGTCGCCGGTTTGAAAGCTCCAAACAAGACTGCCGTCTTTAACATCGAGGCAGTAAAGATTCCCGTCAGCCGAACCGAAATAGACGTGCTGTTCGTCGACTGATGGCTGTCCCGGCCAGCTCGTGCCGCCCCAGGGATCCTTGTGCAAACGTCCGGCGATAGACTTGGTTTCGAATTCCCAGACGATTTGAAGCGGCTCGTTTGACCAAGGTCCGGTACCGAAGAAGCTTCGCGATGGACTTCCCAACCACATTGGAAGTGACGGAGAGGGTGGGGGCGGCGTAGCAGGTTTCGCTTCGGTTCCACTAACGATCTTACCGCCGCACGACCACAGGAAACACACGGCGACTACCAGCATCAAAAGGAGAGAAAACTTAATCAGGAAAGTAACGAGGGAAGAGTTCATGGGGGATAAAACTATTGCTGTAAGACTCAGGCCAACCACTCGCCACTATAGACTACTTCAGCGCTTCCAGTAATCACAACCTCGTTATCGTCGCGCCATTGGATTTTCACTTCGCCGCCCTCCATGACCACGCGCACATCTCGATCCGTTTTGTCGTTTACCATTGCTGCGACGGCTCCGCCGCATGAACAGGTGCCTGAAGCCGAGGTTTCGCCCACTCCACGCTCCCAAATTCGCAGCTCGAGCAGTTTTCTGTCGGGCACACGAACAAAAACAACGTTGGTTCGATCAGGAAACTGCGGATGATTCTCGATTGTTTTGCCAATGCGACGCCAATCAAGTGAATTGAAGTCGTCGACAAAGATGCAACAAATTGGATTACCAATCTGCATGGCTGTTACCGGAAATTTCTCGCCATTAACCGGGAGTTCGTAACCGATAACTCTTTCGACTGGAGTGTCCACCTTCATCGGTATGGATGCGGGATCAAGCTTTGGTTGTCCGAGCTCGGATTGGAACACGTATTTGCCGGCAGGGTTCCTCTCGAGTGGAAAGTAGCGTTTAAGACCTGTGCGAGTGCTCAACACGAGTTCGTTAGCACTCCACAGATTCTTATAATACAAGTAGGCTGCTGCGCACCGAGTGCCATTACCTGACAATCCCGCTTCGCTGCCATCCGGGTTGAAAATGCGCACATTGAAGTTTGCTTCGCTGTTAGCGGGTTCACCGACGATCGCAATGCCGTCGGAGCCGGCACCGTAATGGCGATCGCAGATTCGTTTGGCAAATTCGCCAAGATCTTGTTCGCCCTTGAGTTCATGCGACTCGAAAACGATGTAGTCGTTTCCGAGGCCGTGGAATTTTGTGAATCGTGGTGGCATTAAATTGTCCGATAAACTTCAGTTTGTCGATAACTCCGTAAAAATGAGCCACGGATAAAACGGATTGCACGGATCAAAAAAAGAATTCAAATCAGGCGAAGACTTTGAAACTGTTTTCATTGCTAACTCTTATCCGTGTCATTAGTGTTTATCCGTGGCTGAGTTAATGGCTACTCCGACTTCCCACTAAACGAAGCCAGCAACACTGCGATTGGATCTATACAGACAATGCGCGGGTCGACATCGTTCGGATAATTATTGACCATAATCGAAAACGCGAGCTTCTCACCCGACGCTGTGGTCACATAACCACTCAAACTTGCGGCTGAACTTAGCGACCCGGTCTTCGCGCGCAGATTGTTTTCCGCAGCCGTGTTCTTCAGACGGTTACGCAAGGTTCCGTCAACTCCAGCAATTGGCATTGCAGCACGAAACACATCTGCAAAACGATGTCGACTCATGAATGTGAGTAATTGCACCGATGCGTCGGCCGTGATCATGTCGTTTCGCGACAGGCCAGAGCCGTCACTCAGCACTAGTGATTCGGGTCGAATGCCGGCGGTTTTCAAAAACGATTTGACCGCTTCCAGTCCCAGATCCTCGGTTGTTTGGCCAACCGTCGAGACGCCGGGTGTTGTCACTGGTGGTGCTGCTACTTTACCCAACGTTCTCAGAATCAGTTCTGTATAAAGATTCTGACTTGGCTTCAATGTTTGCGCGGCGATCAAACTGAATGGCGGCGACTGCAGAGTGGCAATCTCGATGACTGGTTGCCCCGCGCTCAAAGACATGCTGGCGGTTACAAAAGGTTGACCAGTCTTCGTTGGGCTTAGTGTTGAATCGATGTTCTGCGTTCGAGAGCGGCCTTTGATTGTCACTCCACGCTGCGCGAGTGATGAGCGGAGCAGGTAGACAAATAGCATCGCCGGATGGGAGATGCCGATGCCCCCTGTGTAACCTCGATCCTCAAGCGCAATGCTTCCAGTGATCGTAATTACATCTTCACCGAGATCACGTGAGATAGAAATCTCCCGGCGCATACCTTTTGGCGACGTGGTGACTCTATTAACAATCGTCAGCAATGGGTCTGGAGGGCCAGTGGTGATTAATGCGGGTTTGCCAACTTCTGGTCCCGGCTTGATGAACAAATCGAGCGCGTTGTCGTTTACGGTTAACGGAGTCACTTCCGCACCGTAGTACCACGTCAGATCTTCCCACTCCCACCCCGAGCCATACCTTGGTCCTATGAAGTAACTTTCGTCGCCGATCAAGTCACCTTCGACACGCTTCACACCGGCAGAGACAATGCGAACCGCCAGGTCATCGATCGCTTTGAAGTAATCGCCATTGTTGAAGCGAGCAGCAATTGATGGATCACCCCGTCCGTAAATCGTCAGATCGCCTTTAACACTCCCTGACGAATCAGGACGACTCCCTGCATAAACAGAAGTCGTGAATCGAAAATCCGGAGAGAGTCGATCGAGTGCAGTCGCCACAGTGTAAAGCTTCATGTTTGAAGCCGGGCGCAGCAGTTTTGCGGAGTTCTCTTCGAACAAAACCCGTCCGGTGTCTAGCGAAGTGACTTTAATACCAACCATCGCCGCAGACAGCTCAGGTTTTGCCAGGACCTCTGAAATCCGACTCTGTAACTCGGTGAGTGTCTTTGTTGGGATGGAAGTCTTGGGCTGAACAACAACCGGTGAAGCTTGCGGGCTGGCAACAGGTGTAGCAACAGGCGACGGACTTGGTTGGGCTAGGGGGGTTGTGGGAGTTGCGGGGTTTTGTACCTGACGTTCACGCTGAGCGCCTGGTGAAATGGAAACGGGGACTGCATAGAACCAAACAGCAAGTAAGACAAAAGTCGCTATTCTGGATTGTCGCTTTCGATTCATCATTTTCCTTCGTAACCCTTTAGTGGCGCTCTCGAAGAACCACGAAAGTTTATATTGGGACCGCAGGCGTCCTCGCCTGCCAACGCTGCCCTCCACGTTAGTTAGGTTAATTCAAGCTTCAGAGGTTGGCGACCGGAGGCAGGCGAGACGCCCGCGCTCCCAGCAAGAGGCGCCCGCTCTTCCACGGCGTCACTAAAGTTAATCTTCAGCGGCGGCTGGTGACTTAGCGCTCCCAACTCTCTTCATCAACTCCGCAAACCGTGGATCACTTCGTAGACTGTTCCAGTTCGGATCATTATCGAAGCACGGTCGATTTTCGTTGCCTAACGATATCGATCGTTCCAGCCAAGCAAAAGCCTCACTCGCCACACCCTCCAGTGCGTAAACCGAACCTATCGAATAAGCAATGTCTGCATCAACCTCGCCGTTTCGTTTCACGTCTTCTGTCAAATGCGACAATACTTCATCGTGTTTACCCTGAGCGCTCAGAAACATCGCCATGAAGGGCCGAATGCCATGCATGTTTGGATGCTTGTTTACCACGTCGCGCATCAAATTGGCTGCCGCATCTGTTTGACCGCTGTAATACAAAGCTAACGCACGAAATGTTCGGACCAACGGGTTGTCGGGCTCCTCAGCGTTATCCAGTTGCTTGACGGCATCGTCGACGCGTCCCATGTACATGTAGACGAGCGCTCGACTGTAGCTGGCGACCACATGTGCGGCCGGATCCAATCTGACTAGCCGATCGTAGCTGCGCAAGGCCCGACTGTACTCGCCATCGAGACGGTGGAGCATCGCTTTCACAAAATAGACCACTGCTTCATTTGGTGCTTCCCTGCGCGTCCGATTTACTTCTGCACGCGCTTTCTGCTTCTCTCCACGCCAGAGATAGATGAAGACCATCAACATCCGCGCTTCGAAGATATTGCCATCGATAGCGAGCGCTTTGCGAAATGCTTCTTCGGCCCGCTCGTAGTCTTCAGATCCGCCAAAACCCTTGAACACACGGTTGACGTAACTTGCGCCTAATCCGTCGTAGGCCAGGGCGAAATTTGGATCCAGCTCAATTGCTCTTTCGAAGTGTTGAATTGCCTGGGCACAGTCGTCGGGTGAAAGGCTCCGAAATATGAACCGAGCAAACAAGTCACGTCCACGCAAGTATTGTTCATACGCGGCAGGATTCCTGGTCGATGCCGTCGCCATTCCTTCTTGTTCAGCGGGACTGAGCTCGAGACGCAATCCTTCGACGATGCGTTGGGCTATGGTGTCCTGAAGCGCGATGATGTCCGAAGCCGCGGCATCGATCCGATCGCTCCAAAGTATGTCGCCGGAAGCTACGTTAAGGAGTTGTGCAGTGACTCGAAAAGCTTCGCCGGAGTGAATGAAGCCAGCTGTCAACACGGCATTAACGTTTAGCTCGTTGCCAACCTCCCGCGGATCGATCAACTGTCCTTGATACTTGGCAATAACTGAAGACGGGCGAACCACTAATGAACGCACTCGAGCCAACTCCGTGATTACTGCATCGGCCAGCGAGAACTCATAAAAGCTCTTCGCCGGATCGTTGCTTAAGTTTCGGAAGGGCAAAATCGCCAAACTCTTCTTGTCGCGATCGGCGACGGTTGTTTGCGGGGTCTCGTCAATTGTCTGCCTTGACGGCGCACTGGTTGGCGAATCAGTCCGCGTTATCGATCTCAACCAGCGAACGGCACGAGATACTGGATTTGCGCCCGAGAGATGTTTTGGTGGTTCGGGGGAAAGGTTTTGGAAGCCAGCCAAACCACTATCCAGCTCCTGGAGAACTTGCCGCAATTCGTTGCGAAAGTCTTCCATGTTTTGAAAACGATCTTTGGGTTCTTTCTCGAGAGCCCGATCGACGATCTTCTGAAGCCGTGGCGGAATCCTGCTCGAGCGCAATTCGGCTATGGGACGCGCAGGATCATGGAGCACTGCATGACGTACATCGATCGTCGTCTTTCCGCGAAATGGCCACGTGCCCGTGAGCATTTCGTATAGCAATACACCTGTAGAGAAAACGTCGGCGCGCTTGTCAACGCGCTCGCCTCGAGCCTGTTCGGGTGCGGCGTAGGTTGCGGTGCCATACGGTACGCCTACCTCTGTTAGTTCTGTGCGGTGAATTCCCGTATTTGCCGCTTCAGTCTCGTCGAGCAGTTTTGCCAGGCCGAAATCCAGAACTTTGACCTGTCCTGAAGGCATAACCATCACATTTCCCGACTTGATGTCGCGGTGAATGATGCCGCGACTATGTGCGGCAGCCAGAGCATCGGCAACTTGAAGACCAATCAGCAGCGCGGTCTTCAATTCGAGTGGGCGACCAGCAACAAGCTGGCGAACGTTTTTCCCCTCGACGTGTTGCATCGCAATGAAGTGAACGCCGTCAACTTCGTCGAGGTCGAAGATGGTGCAGATGTTTGGATGATCGAGCGAAGATGCAAGTCGCGCTTCGCGTTCGAAGCGTTTGAGGTTTGCTTCCTTTGAAGTTAACTCGGGTGGCAAAACCTTGATGACTACGGGGCGACCAAGTTTGCCATCAGTTGCTTTGTAAACAGCTCCCTGTCCGCCTGCCCCGAGCTTTTCAGTAATGCGATAGTTGCGAAGGGTTTTGCCGATCATTGGAATTCACCACGCCTCCTTGGAGTGTGGGGACCTGTCACCGCTTTGGTGCAGCGAATCTCAGCATCTACAACGCCCTGTACCAAAGCGGTGACAGGCCCCCGCACTCCAAGGAGGCGCCCCTTCCTTACTTTCTTTTTTCTCAGATCGCCTTTTCAACGCTCGCCTTTTTTTAAGTCTATTTACCAAATGCTGCTCGTAGCTCTTCCGCATGGGCCGTTGCAGTTCCCACTTTACCAACGACGATTCCAGCTGCCTGGTTTGCAAACTGGGCCGCCTCAATCAAGGTTGCGCCAGCTGACAATGCAGCTGCCAACGCGGCGACGACTGTATCTCCGGCGCCCGTGACGTCATAGACTTCACGCGCCGCTGTCTTGACGTAAGCCGGCTGGTCGCTCTTTTGTAACAACATCATTCCCTTATCGCCGCGCGTAATCAACACTGCGTCAGCACCGAGTCGCTCCTGGATCATCCGCGCCGCATGGTGCAAGCCCTCGTCGGAATCGTCCTCAGTGTTACTCATGCGCAGCGCCTCGTGATGATTAGGCGTAATTAGCGTGGCCGGTCGGTACGAATTGAAATTGCGCAGCTTTGGATCTACCAGAACCGGCAAGCGCTCGTAGGCAAACGGCAAGACCTCGTTCAGTATCCGAGGCGTTACCACCCCCTTGTCGTAATCAGAAACCACCAGGGCTGAAGCGTGAGTTAACTCTTCTTTCAAACGCGAAATGATTTCGTCCTCGATCCTGCCGGTTACCGGCACACGTGACTCACGATCAGCTCTGACAACGAGTTGATTGTGAGCGACGATCCTCGTCTTGGTGGTCGACGGTCGTGAGTCGTCAACTATCAAGGTGTCTTGGCCATCACCCAGCGCGATGAGGCTTGAGCGCAATCGTTCACCTGCTGCATCGCTGCCAACCACTCCAATGACACTGCCACGTGTGCCTAGCGCGACGAGATTCGCTAAAACATTTGCCGCGCCGCCCAGGTGAATTGACTCACGACGAACATCGACAACTGGAACGGGCGCTTCCGGTGAAATGCGTGTAACGTCGCCCCAGACGAATTCATCAAGCATTAGATCGCCAAGGACAACTATTCTCCGATCGCGAATCGCGTCGAGTATTTCATTAACCCGTTTTAGCGACAATGGTTGCATTTGTGATCTGCTTCAGTGTGATTTCTCTGTGTGCCTCTGTGCCTCACAAAGATCTCAAATTCAAGACACGCTCAATCGCAGCAGTTACTCGTGACACAGGCACGCGAAGAATACATTCCGGCTGTTCGAACTTTTCGCAGAAATAGCCGTGGCATGGTTGACAAGGCATCTCTTCAAACACCACCTCTGCAGCGGCCCGATTCCAGGGACGCCAGTGAGCAATATTCGACGAACCAAAAATGACGACGGAGGGTGTTCCGACTGCCGCAGCTATATGTGCAATACCGCTATCGTTGCCAACGAATAACTGCGAACGAGCTGCAAGTGCTGAAACTTCAGGCAGCGAAAGATCAAACGTCACAATCCTTACCGAAGCACTGGAGATCAATTCGTCAAGTATCTCTGTTTCGTTGGGTGCAGCAATCGCCACACACGCGAATCCAGCGTCGGTCAGAAACTGAACTGTGCGAGCAAAGTTAACAGTTGGCCACTGCTTCGTTGCGAAAGCCGCTGCCGGATGAATCAATGCCAGCTTCTGGCCTGCTAACCCCGCAGCTTGTAAGCGATGATCGATCGCTACTGAGGCTTGCCCCGTTAGCGCGAGCTGCGTTCGTGGGCGATCACTGACCGGAATGCCTGTCCAACCTAGCAGGGCGAGTTGCTGTTCGACGGAATGCGTCTTTTGTTGACCCCACAAAAGCAACGGGGACGGCGCTTGATGATTGTGAAGGTTTGCATACTGGTAGGTCGAGTAACCAACGCGATGAGGCGCACCGGTCGCACGTGTTAGTAACGTGGCGGTCGTGCCACCGTGAAGGTTGTAAACAATATCGTATCGTGCTGCACGGATCTGGCGTGCAACTCGTGCGCGTGCGCTCAAGCTGCCGCGTTCGATCGCGACAACGTTGTTTACGTATGGATGTTCGTTTAGCACTGGAGCGACCCAGTCTTCAACAAGGATGTCTACTTCAGCTTTTGGTACGAAGCGTTTCAACGCGAATAGTGAGGGAGTGGCCAGTACTGTATCGCCGATGGATCGCAAGCGGACAACGAGAATCTTTCGTATGTCTTGCCAGTTCCAAAGAGAATCGCCGAGTGGCTGAGGTGCTTCATCGCCTTGCAGGCTCGCCTTAGTTTCAATAACACGAAGCTGGGGAGACGATTCAACGATGTCACGCAAGCTGTTCATGACGGCTCATTCTTCGATGGTCGCTTCGTCGATGAGCATAACTGGGATGTCGTCGCGGATTGGATAGACGCGCTTACACTCGACACATTTCAAGGCTTGTCCATCTGGCTTGAGTTCGACCTTAGCCTTACAAGCCGGACACGCAAGTATCTCTAAGAGCTCCTGACTGATTGCCATTGCCTGACCTTTCTCAGTGTAGGGTTTGTGAGAGAGATTAACACAGGAGCAGGAGGCGAGAGCAGGAACAGGAGTCAGTGGCAGAAAAACAAATCATTGGTAATTGGTCATTTTCCATTTCTGATTTGTCATTTTGAGACTTCGTGGTCAGTGGTGACCTTTAGTAGTTCCGTCGAATAATTCAGGCGGGCTAATGCTGGGAGCGCAGGCGTCCTCGCCTGCTGGTTACGACTTAAGCACGTGGAGGGTGACCAGCAGGCGAGGACGCCTGCGTTCCCAGCATTAGCGCGCTGAATCATCCGGAGAAGCTACTAAAGGTAACCAAATGACAAATGAGAAATGGAAAATGACCAATGACCAATGATTTGTTTTTCTACCACTGCCCACGCTACGACCATCGCCTCTCCAAAACCATCTTCATCCCATGCTTGGGTCTTAGCGTTACAACGGGCTTCAATACAACCGGATGATGTGGGACGAGACGCAGTTGCCATTTTTGTCCGATTGTCGCCAGCAGCAAAATCCCTTCCAACCAGGCAAAGCCCTCACCGATACACCGCCGTGGGCCACCGCCAAAAGGGAAATACGCGAACACAGGT
>DASYRR010000126.1:0-73262 GCA_036004125.1 Pyrinomonadaceae bacterium
CTCATCACGTCTCAACAAAACGTTGGTGTATGACAAACAGATCGCCTCCGACGTCACAGCCTTTCAAGTGTCGCACGAGATTTCTAGTTTCTTTACGGTTATTGCGACCGCGCGTCCGGGCGCGTCGCTCAGCGATATCGAACGAATCGTTACAGACGAGATCGCCCGTCTCGCGAAGGATGGTCCTACTGCAGCCGAACTCGCACGCGCGAAGACCAAGTGGGAATTCAACTTCGTCACCGGACTTGAGCGCATTGGAGGATTTGGAGGGAAGGCCGACCGGCTTAACTCGTATAACACTTACATGGGTGATCCCGGTAAGTTTGAGTTTGATCTGAATCGCTACCGCAACGCGACAGCTGAAGGTGTGCGCGACACTGCCGCACGTTGGCTCGACACACGCAACAGGCTTCTGGTGCGCTTTCATCCGGAGACTTCGCAACGCGATCCGCAGGCGACACAGCTCGACCGTGCCAAGCAACCACCTTTCGGCGTCGACCGTGCTTACTTAGCGCCGCAAGTTAAGACCACCAAGCTGGAGAACGGCCTTGAGGTTTTTGTAGTTGAGCGCAAGGAGTTACCGAAAGTCGCGGTCACGCTCGCAACAAAGACAGGAAGCGTTGCCGATCCGGCAGATAAATCGGGTTTGGCACGACTCGCCTATGAGGCTATGGTGAGGGGCACAAAAACACGACAGGCGCTCGATATAGAGACCGCGCTTGGTGATCTCGGAACGGCTATTCAGGCTGGACCATCGCGTGAGTTTTCCACGATAAGTCTCGAAGTCTTAAAGCGGAATGTTGTCCCGGCGCTTGCGATTTTCGCCGATGTCGCGCGCAACCCAACCTATCCTCAGGCCGAAATCGATCGCGAAAAGAAAATCACACTCGACGCCATTGCACAGCAGTTGAACGATCCGAATGCGATTGCCAATCGAGTGCGGAACCTTGTCATATTCGGCGCTAACCATCCGTATGGCAGGCCCTCGTTCGGGTTCACGTCAACCGTCACCCAAATCACGCCCGCAGATCTCTCACAGTTTCACGCTTCTTACGTCAAGCCCGCAAATTCAGCTTTGATCTTTGCCGGTGATATCACGCTCGCGGAGGCAACTGAGCTCGCGCGCCAACATTTCGGATCATGGACGGGCGCACCTCCCGCTCCAATCAATATTCCGGCGCCGCAACCTTTGGGGACGGGAAAAGTCATCTTGGTTGACAAGCCCGATGCCGCGCAAACGGTCGTCCTCGAGATCGTCAATGCGCCGCAACGCAAATCGGATGAGTTTTATGCTTTCACTCTGGCCGATGCTGTTTGGGGTGGTGGTTTCCAGACTCGTTTGAACTTGAATCTGCGCGAAGACAAGGGCTACTCCTACGGCGCTTTTTCGAGCCCAATTCAATATTCTAAGGCTAGTATCTGGGTTGCGAGCGGCGGGGTGCAAACGAACAAGACCAAGGAGTCAGTGGTTGAGTTCGTCAACGAGCTGAAAGCGATTGGCGGTGGTAAGCCGATTACAGAGGCGGAGCTTTCGGACGCAAAAGGCAACCGTGTGCGAGGTTACGCCCAAGAGTTCGAGGGTCTCGGACAACTCGTCGCGCAGATTGCAAATCTCTGGGGCCAGGAACTTCCGCTCAGTGAACTACAACGCCTGCCGGATGAAACGCAGCGCGCCACTCTCACGGCTGTCAACGCGGCGGCCCAACGTTACGCCGTGCCAGCCAAAACAACCTTAATACTCGTCGGCGATCTATCTAAGATCGAGGCTGGTATACGTGAATTGAACCTCGGCGAGATCGTAATCCTGGATGCGAATGGCAAGCCAGTGGTTAAGAAGTAGTAAGTCAGCCGAGCTACCACACCACGGCATCTGGCACTGCTTGATCGCTTGCGATCATTTTCGTTCTAAGAGAATATCTCCAACCCAATTTCGCGGAATGAGAAAGGCCTCCAATGGAACGCCGCACAACGTCGTGGTTTAGTCCGAATTTAAGTACCCAGATGCCGCTCGTCGCTTACGGTCATGGTGGCGCGCCGCTGTTAATGTTTCCTACGGCCGCAGCTGATTATCTTGAATACGAACGTTTTTATCTTGTCGATGCCATCAAACCGTTTATCGAAGCTGGTAAGTTGCGTGCTTACTCAATTAACAGCGTAAACCGTTACAGTTTGCTGAATGAAGAGATGCCAGCGCCGATGAAGGCGGAGTTGTTGACCCGCTATGATCGGTACATAACTGACGAGGTGCTGCCGTTGATTCGTAAGGATTGTGGGGACGGTGAAAACCGACCGTTAACGACCGGCGCGAGTTTGGGCGCGTTTCTGGCGGCGAATGAATACTTCAAACACCCGGATGTCTTTCGCGGTGTGATTGCGATGAGCGGAAGTTACGATATTCGTTCTTATCTAAAAGGCCACTACGACGATAACGTCTACTTCAATAATCCGGTCGATTATCTTCCCAACCTCAACGACGATCACTATCTTTCCATCCTGCAAAAAGCTGACAAGATCCTGATCATGTCTGGGCAAGGTAATTATGAAGCTCCGGAACGCAGTCGCGCGCTTTCAGACATCCTCAACGCTAAAGGTATTCCGCATACGTTAGATCTGTGGGGCCAGGATGTCGATCATGATTGGCCGTGGTGGCGGAAGATGCTTCCGCACGCCTTAGGTCTGCTTTTGTGAGGTGAAAAGAACATCATTTGTCATTGGACATTTGACAGTTATCAGTTGTCATTTGAAAAGTGGGTCTTGGGTCTTTGGTTTTCGGCCTTAGCGATCGTAACGCGAGCACAAACGCTACGATGTTTCTAAGACCAAAGATCTAAGTCCCAAGACCCTTTTCTCAAATGACTGATAACTGTCAAATGTCCAATGACAAATGATTCTTTTAAGCCTCCAGCATTGCTAGCCAGGCTCGCCGTCGCCTTTCTTTCCCTTTTTCTTCGCTGGCTCAGCTTCACGTGGACGTGTTTGAGCTGGTGGTGGCGCCTCAGTCTTGGGCGCTGCAGGTTCCGTTTTGGGCTCAGCGCGTGGTTCCTCAGTCTTCGGCGGGGGTGGCAGCGTCACCTGTTCCATCTTGGGCTCGGTTGAGGTTGACGGCATTGAATTCTCGTCAGCGTTCTTCTCGGCATCGGCTTCAAACTCAGCTCGCTCGGCTGCCAGTTCTCGCTGTCGTTGGCGGAAGAGTTCCTTCATATCCTCCGGCATATTCGGCGCCTTCGGAAAGTCCTCTTTTGGTTTGTCCTTTAGGTATGTCTTCATGAAATCGATGAACATTGGCAGTGCCCCGTGTCCACCGGTCATGTCGTTACCCAGCGGCTTCTTCTTGCCGGGATAACCCATCCAAACACCAGTCACGTAGGTCGGCGTGTAACCGATGAACCAAACATCTGTGTGATCATTCACAGTGCCTGTTTTGCCCGCCAGTGGTACTCCAAGCGATTGAGCCGCAGTTGCGGTCCCAGCTTGCACAACCCCCCGCATCATTGAAACCATCGTCAGGGCGACGTATTCATTCATTACCTTATAAGTCGTGTGCTCCCACTCCTCGAGCGGACCGCCATCACGATCCAACACTTTTCGGATCATATGTGGCTCAACACGAATTCCTTTGTTTGGAAACGCTGAATAGGCCGATACCATTTGATCAAGTGGAACTTCAGTTGCACCAAGGGCCGATGGCAAATATGGCGACATGGGTACCTTGATTCCAAATCGTCGAACCATCTGCGCTCCGGTTTGGATACCAACGGTTTGCAATAGATGAACTGCCGGGATATTCATCGACTTCGCGAGGGCTATCTTCAGCGGCAGATCAGCACAACCGGTTGAACCGTCGTAATTGTGCGGCTGCCAGTCGCCGATGCTGATCGGGGCGCCACTCACCGTAGAGTCGGGAGTCATTCCCCATTCGACAGCAGCAGTGTAGACGAAGGGCTTGAAGCAAGAACCAGTTTGACGATAGGCCTGGATTGCGTTGTTAAATTTATTTGTGTAGAAGTCGTAGCCACCAACCATCGTAACGATCTCGCCATTCTTGGCATTCAGCGTCATCATTGCGCCCTGCACTGCCGGAATCTGCGAGAGTTCAACTTTCAAACGACGGTTCTTTTCGTCTACTTCTTTAATCTCAAACTCGGCAAGGTAACCATTCTTGAATTCGTCTTTTGGCTGGCGCTTTCCCCAGCCCATGTCAGCCGTGGCGACTGTTGAAGTGAAATTACCGAAGCGAACGTTCGCCTCGTTGCGGACGCGGTCGATCTTCATAATCAGACCCATCAAGTGCCGTCCGACTTCGTAGTCGTTTCCGTACCAATCCGGGTGCTTGTAGTTGTTGAGTTCCTGCTGAGTTGGTAAGCCCGCGGCATTATTGGAAGTGGTTGGAATCTGGGTGTAGCTCGAGCGCCAACCGCTGTGCGTGCGATCGTAGTTGCGTAAACCAGCGCGAACTACTTCATAAGCTCGCTTCTGTGCTTCCACGTTGATTGTGGTATAGACCGAGAGCCCACCTTGCGCTACGCGGGTGGTGTATTTGTCTTCCAGTTCCTGACGAATAGCCTCGACCGGATAATCAAAAGGTGAAGACTTCGGCTGAGACTGGTAATACGCTGTGTCTGCGAGTTGAATTGGTTTGGCTTTGGCTGCATCAGCCTCTGCCTGGCTCACGAAACCGTTCTTGGCCAACAGTTCCAACACGAGATCGCGGCGCTCTTTTGCTTTAGCTGGATTCGATGTTGGTGAATACTCGCTCGGAGCTTTTGGTATTCCCGCCAACATAGCGGCCTCGGCAAGATTCAAATCCTTAGCTTGTTTACCGAAATAAGTTTCGGCTCCCGCTTCCATCCCGTAGGCATTCGCGCCCAGGAACATGTGGTTGACGTACAGTTCCATGATCTGGTTCTTGGTGTAATAACGTTCAATCTGAAGTGCCAGGAACCATTCATTCACTTTACGGGTTAACGTTTGTTCTTTAGATAGAAAGAGATTCTTGGTGAGCTGCTGAGTCAGTGTAGAACCGCCTTCTACCTTGTCGGTTGTAAGCGTTTTCCAACCAGCGCCGACGATGCGAATTGGATCAATACCAATGTGGTCATAGAAACGAACGTCTTCAACCGCGAGGATTGAGTTCTTTAGTAGTGGCGGAATCTCGTCGTACTTCAGCGGGATCCTTTTCTCGAGAGCAAACTCGCCGATCACGGTTTCGCCGTCGTCTGCGTAGACTCGCGTAACAACGCTCGGCCGGTAGGTAGCTAATGCTGCCACCTCATTTGCAGCAGGCGAATAATTCAACTCGTATGCGGCGATGATCCCTGTCAAGCCTCCAGCGGAAAGTGCCAGGAGGATCACCGCAGGTAACCAGAAACGACTTAGCAACGTTCTACGTTCTTCGGGCGGTGCATTGATGATTGCTCTTGGCGAGTATTTCGAAACGTTTAAAGCCATATGATTTCGTCTTCCCCCAGACTAAACTTGCCTCGAATCGGACTGATGGGCAACGTGGCTAGCCACAGGTCAGTGGCTGATTCTCAATCTGGCCGAGAATTATATCTTACGTTGGTTATCCCTAACGAACTCACAAGTTATCGTTTTCGAGTAAATGATCAAGCAGATTTCTAGTAACGACCACTTTGATGAGTCCACAGCCAAAATAGTCAACAAATAGCCGGTTTAGGCAAATGATGGGAATTGAAAACGAATCTAATTCAAGTATTGTGAGGCTCACCTCGCATGAAAGGGGGCGTAAGGGCTAATGGCTCTTTTCGTATTGGTGCTGTTAGCCCTTATAATCCTGAATGCTCGCAAAGACGGGGGCGACAGGCTTCGACAGGAACCTGAACGATCGTCGCGATGCATGCCGAGCTCCCTTATGCAGCTCGTTAAAACGCGTAGGGAAACACAATTGCCAATAACAATGAATTGGCTCTCGCTGCCTAATTAAGCACCGAGCGTCTCGCCGCAAGTTGCTCATGCGCGCGGAAGGAGATGTCACTCAGATGAGCTGGCCCGCTGCCTCGGTCCGTGGCAGTGGGCGAGATAAAGTCGGACTAGCTCTTACCGAGGTCTTGTCGTTTCACTGACTCGGTACTGGGCGAAATTTTTCTCGATTTTTCGGGAGAGAAAGAGAAACGACTAAGCATGTAGATTCCTTCGGCGTTGGTTTTTGGATCCGAGTTCAATTCTCGGCGCCTCCACCAAAAAAGATCTCAGATCGCAGATTTGAGATCTCAGATCGACCTCACTGTGATTGAGAAAACGATGAGTACTACAACTCACCTAATGACGGCTGAAGAGTTGTTCTGGCTACCAGATGACGGACTTCGGCATGAATTGATTAAAGGAGAACTCCTCACCATGCCTCCGACGGGCGCAGAACACGGCGCCGTAACCGTGAACCTCTCATTCCTATTAGCACAATATGTAAGACCTCTTAAGCTGGGCAGACTGTTTGCGGGAGATACCGGGTTCAAGCTTGAAAGCGATCCCGATACGGTATTAGCGCCGGATGTCGCTTTTATAAGTAGCAAACGAGCCGGTGAGCTATCAAAGCGCTACCATGTGGGCGCTCCGGATTTAGTAGTCGAAGTCCTGTCTCCCTGGGATCGAAAAGGCAAAGTCGAGGAGAAGACTGCTAGATGGTTAGCCTTAGGCGCACTGGCAGTGTGGTTAGTTAATCCGCAAACGCCAACCGTCGACGTGCGCCAGGCAAATGGTGAGAGAAAGTTGTGTACTGAATCCGATGAACTCACCGGAGATGACATCGTTCCAGGCTTCCGCGTTCGTGTCGCAGAGATCTTCACCTAACACTACCTTTGGATCGAAATCTTCCCATCGGCATATTCGATAGCGGCGTAGGTGGACTCACCGTTTATGGTGCGTTGCACGAACGTCTGCCGAACGAACGCTTCGTCTATCTCGGCGACACCGCCCGCGTTCCCTACGGTACAAAATCACTGGCTACCGTCGAACGCTATGCGGTTGAGAACGCAAAGTTCCTTGAAACACACGGAATTAAGATGCTAATCGTTGCCTGCAACACGGCTTCAGCTTTGGCATTGCCGGCGATCCGTCGAGCAGTTAGTGTGGAAGTCGTAGGCGTAATCGAACCAGGCGCCCGCGCCGCCGTCGCGCTTGCGCCCGCAGGTAGGATCGGCGTCATCGCCACCGAAGCAACGGTACAGAGTCATGCGTATAGGCATGCGATTTCAACTATCGCTAAAAAGGCAGAGGTCGTTGAACGAGCATGTCCGTTATTTGTTTCACTTGCCGAGGAGGGTTGGGCTGATACGAGCGTAGCCCGAGATGTGGCGCGACAGTATTTGGAGGATTTGAGTGAGGAAACGTTCGGCGCCCTGGTCCTTGGTTGTACTCACTATCCTATCTTACGGAAAGTAATCAGTGAGGCGGTTGGTAAAGACGTTCCGCTTATTGACTCCGGTGCCGCGACCGCGGCGGAGGTAAAAACTTTTCTCAAAGAGTCCGGACTAGCCCACTCAGATACTTCAGCGCTTTATCAAGAGCGTCAACTGTGCGACGATCTCGACCACTTTTATGTAACTGACGCCGCGAGCAGATTTGCTAAAGTAGCAGAACGATTTCTCGGCGTCGCACCGACTATTCTCGAGGCAGTGGAGATTTGGGGACACGATGAGCTTCGCACGAACTGATGGCCGTGGGCCGAATGAGTTGCGCCACGTCAAGATAACACCAGGTTTCCTTCCTTATGCTGAAGGGTCGGTCTTAATCGAGATGGGAAATACACGAGTGATATGCGCTGCTTCGCTCGAAGATCGTGTGCCGCCATTTTTGCGTAACACCGGACAAGGTTGGTTGACCGCCGAATATGCAATGTTGCCTCGTTCGACTCAAACACGCACATCGCGCGAGATTGGACGTGGCGGACCATCCGGGCGGACACATGAGATACAACGACTGATCGGTCGCAGTCTGCGCGCGGTCGGGGACCTGAAAGCACTCGGTGAACGCACCTTAACAATCGATTGCGACGTTCTCCAGGCTGACGGTGGTACTCGAACAGCAGCGATTACTGGCGCGTTCGTCGCCTTTGCTCTCGCGGGAAGTCGGCTGCAAAAAGCGGGAAAGATTTCGCGGTCGGTAATTTCCAATCAGGTTGCGGCTGTTAGCGTGGGCATTGTCGACAATACACTTCTGCTCGATCTCAAATACGACGAGGATTCGAAGGCCGAAGTTGATATGAATATTGTTTGTACTGGCGATCGCCGTTTCATCGAGATACAGGGAACAGCAGAGCGCGAACCTTTTAGCCGAGCGCAAATGGATGAATTGCTGTCATTGGCGGAGGGCGGGATTGTTACTCTATTGCGGCTCCAGCAAGAGGTGATTTCACAGGTCGAGGAAAAGCAGAAAAAAGACAACTAGGCCGTGGTTGAGGGGCATCTGACGAACTGCCAGGTCCGAAGCTCACGTGAATATTCAATTATTTAAGGAGTTAGCGAAAGAGATGTTACGAAGAGCGATGTTAATCCTGGGTCTAATCAGCTTGATGGCCTCGGGATCGCTTGCGCAGCAGCTTTACACACACGCCAAAGTAGATTACAGCTTTGAACTGCCTTCACCTACCTGGCGATCGATTCTCGAGCCTGATGCTGCGCACGAACACCCGGAATTTGTTTACGGCGATCGTCTTGATGGGTACCTGACCGTTCGCAAAGAAGTGGTTGATGCTGGGATAACTCCCTCGCAACTAGCGCAGCGCGATTTGGATCAGAAGTTTCGATTCCTACCGGGTTTTCTTGAAGGTAAGGAAGATCCTTTTAATGGTCGACTCAGCGGTGTGACGGTCTCTTACGAGTACACCCACACGGGCAAGGTGATGATTGGCCGGATCTACTATTTGCAAGCGGACAATCGCACGATTTATGCCCTTCGGTTCACCGGCTTGAAAGAAAAGCTGACTCGCATTCGCAATCAGACAGACCTGATTGCCCGGACATTCAAGATTAAGTAATAGTTAGTTTCCAGTCCTGAGTGTGTTTGGCCGTCTTGTTACTGGCAAGGCGGCCAATTTTTTCGCTCTACTGAGACCTGCCGGTTTTCATTATTGCTCGGAGTTCTTGTCCAGGATGCTAAACTCGCTTCCCACGACCATGAAACTTCAACTGGCGCCGGGTCTCACTATCAAAAAATCCCCCATTCACGGAAACGGTTGCTTTGCCACAAAGTCTTTCCAGCGCAGACACAGAATCGCCGAGTACGCTGGCGAAAAGATCTCCAACGCTGAAGCAAAGCGCCGAGCTCACCGTAAGACTTTGCGAATTTGTCAGGTGAATAGTCGTTGGAGTCTCGACGGAAGTCGTGGCGGCAATGGTACGCACTACATAAACCACTCATGTGCGCCAAACGCCTTCATGCAGATCCTCTATGACCACATTCTATTTATCGCTTTGCGCGACATCAGAGTCGGTGAGGAGATCACCATTGATTACGAGACGACACTCCATCCAAATGACAAGCCATGCATCTGTGGAGCGCGTACCTGTCGCGGAACAATTAACCGAACCTAGAACATTGCAGATTGGAGATTGCAGATTGGTCAATTACGACGCGGTAACCAATCTGCAATCTACAATCTACAATATTCACAGTCTCGGCAAAGTGAAACTGAACTTCGATCCTCGGCCCTCTTCTGAAACAACAGCAACGCTGCCGCCGTGTTGTTCGATAACTTCACGAACAAACGACAAACCAAGACCGGTCGATTCTTCGTCCTTCTCCTGGCCCTCGCGAACCACACGATAGAACTTTTCCCAGACGCGGTCGCGTGACTCTGCCGGGATACCAAACCCGCGATCCTCAACTGAGACACGAACAGACTCGGCTTCGAGAGCGGTCGAAATGGTTACTGTCGTTCTTTCAGGACTGTACTTGATAGCATTATTCAGAAGGTTCTTCACTGCCTGAGTGATCAAACTCTTGTCAGCGGCAACGGGTGGCAGCCGATGGGCTGGCTGCTCGATAAGCCGAATGCGTTTTTTCTTGGCGATCGGTTGCAGCGTCGTAATTGTGTCGCGCACTACCTCATCAAGCCGGAGAGGTATTTTCAAAACTTCCTGTTTGTCTTTCCGCTGCAATTGAGTCACGGCGAGAAACGTATTAATCATCCGGGACATACGTTGCGACTCATTCGCGATGATACTCACGAACTCCCGCGCCTGTTCGGGAATATTGCAGTCGCCTGTTAATAGCTCAGCAAAACCATTTATGCTGGTTAGCGGCGTTCTAAGCTCATGCGACATTAGCGAGATTAGGTCGCTCTTCAGTTTCTCGTATTCCTTTATCTTCGATAGATCTCGAACAAGGATCGCCAGTCCGACGGGTCTGGCTGCTTGATCCTGTGTCTCTCTTAAAAGCGAAATTCGAAGGCCGAGAACTAAATTGCGTTGGTCGAAGTTGACTTCGCCTTCGTAGTCAATCCCGGTTTGCAAGACGCGCCGCACCGCGAGGGCCGGCTCATCAAAAACATCCGTGCGAAATCGATCCAATAGACTAAACATATCCAGCGTCTTCGACTGTTCCGGCTTAACCTCAGCGAATTCCAGTAACACTGAGTTGGCGGACGCAAGTGTGCCATCAAGATAGGCGATGGCAACGCCATCATTGAGGCACGTTAGCGCACTAGCCTCGCATCGTTGTTCAGTGGTCAACGCTCTCAGAACATGTAGGGCATCTCGTTTCTTTTCGCTACCAAACGTCGAGAAGTAACTGAGGAGGGAACTGTGAAACGAGTTCTTCGAAAAACTGTCGCGTTTGAGATTTCGCGCGAACTGTGCACCGACAGCTTCCAACAATGGTCGATCGTCATCACAGAATGCCGCTTTCAGTCTTAAGAGCAGCACTCCAACCGTTTCCTGTTCGTGGCGGAGTGGAACAGCGACATTGGAGAGGCGAGCATCGACGGTTTCGAGGACAAGCTGACCACTTGAAACGGCACGTTCACACAGTCTAATGCCATCACGCCAAACTGAATTGCGGCTTGGATCGGTTAGTGGACCCGTGCCGCCTTTCAAGCGAGCCACAGTCTGAAGATCATTAGGGGTTCCTGATTGAAAGACCACAGCTTCGCTGAATGGCAACACCGCACTTAATAATTTCAAGCCGCTGGCGAGCCGGATCTTAGCTTCGTCTGGTTGTACTAGTTCCGAGCCTCGTAACGAACTGAATAGAGTTGTGGAAAGTTGACGGTCGAGTTGCCAAAGTGAATTTACCTGAACGAGAAGCAGAGACAGGACGCCCGCGACGAGCAGAGGAATAAGCAACAGATCAACACCAAAGAACCGCGCCACGACCACGGAAACCAGAATCACACAGAGAAAAGTGCCAAGCAGATAAAGCCAGCAGGCACGAATTCCCGATCCTTTAACCGATAGTCCCACGACGAGTGAAAAGAGAACGATGCCCGCCGCCGCGAGTTGTGGAGTAGGTACGATTGGTGGTGGGACGCCGTTGTTCAGAAAAGGGACAACAGGAGGAAAGGTGGGCAGTGCCGCGAGGTGCCAACACAAAAAGACCGCCAGACCCGCCAAGAGCGAGAGTCCGAAGGCAGAAATGTAGGAGGCTAAATACCTGAGTGGATTCAATGCTGAAGAACTGAACCAGGTTGAGGGTCGTTGCCTGGTGGGATTTGAATTGGAAGGCTTCCCACTGAAGCCGGCTGGGATTATACAATGCTTGGCATTGTTAAATCCACATTAAAAAAAAATCCGCGGATTCATAGATTGTTTAGAGCTTCAACCAGCGACGGTTCCTGATCAGAGAAAACCGTGCGTAGGTCGAGCAAAACTTTCTCATCCGAGATCCGAGCAATGATCGGAGGTGAACAGTTGCGTAGCAACGTCTCGATCTCCTGCGCGGAACGATTTTCATGAGTGATTGCGATGAGGGTCGTTGGCAGATTTGCGGTCGGACCTGCTCCACCGCCGATAGCCGATTGCCCTTCCAACAAGTCCAGGTTAAGTGATGCTGTGCTTTTCGAAATCCTGGTCAATAGAGAATGAGCCCGGCGCTCGATTTCTTGATGAGTGGCTGCGAGCATTCTTAGCAGTGGAACATCAGATTCTTCGGTAGCCTTCAGATGTGCTGTGAGGGTCGATTCGAGTGCGGCCAACCGAATTTTGTCGCTTCTAAGAGCTCGGTAAAGCGGATGTCTTCGGAGACGATCAATAATTCCGCGCTTCCCGACAATCAAGCCCGCCTGTACTGAGCCAAGTAATTTGTCGCCGCTAAAAGTGACCAGGTCTGCCCCACCGCGAATGAGATCGCGGATAACGGGCTCTCCCTGTATGCCAAAGCGGCTAAGATCGTTCAACTGGCCGGAACCGGCATCTTCATAGAGCGGAATCATTGCCTCGCGGGCGAGTGAAGCTAACTCATCAATGCCTGGAGTGCTGGTAAATCCGACCACGCGATAATTTGAAGGATGAACGCGCATGATCAGTCGGGTCTTTGAAGAAATGGCTTTGCGGTAGTCGTCTAAGTGAGTTTTGTTTGTTGTACCAACTTCAATCATCCGTGTCCCTGAACTCGCCATCACATCTGGAACTCGGAAATCACCTCCGATCTCGACCAACTCGCCGCGTGAAACAAGTGTTTCTCCGTCGCCGGCAATTACGCCAAGGATGAGTAGAGCTGCAGCCGCACAATTGTTAACAACTAGTGCATCTTCTGCTCCGGTTAGATCTCTAAGAAGCGACTCAACTCGGGCACCGCGTTTACCCCGGAGACCGGTCAAGCTGTCGTACTCGAGTGTGCAATAGCGCGCAGCCTCCCGGGTAATTGCCGCCTGCGCTGCTTCTGATAGCGGAGCACGACCAAGATTCGTGTGCAGTACCACACCGGTTGCGTTAATTACGTTCGTAATCCCGTTTCGACTTTCAAGTATTGACTTTTGGTGCAAGCGATTCGCAGCTTCCAGCAAGAGTGACTCTGCCGACCATCCATTCGCAGCGACAGTCTCGTGCCTTACCTCGGCTCGCAGCTCGGTTGTTACCAGGCGAGCGAGAGCGGTAGTTCTCCTGATGCCGATTGTGCCGCGAAGTTCAACCGCTGCTTCGGTTCGAAGTAGCTGATCCACGGAAGGGACCATTCGTAATCTTGGATCGCCGGACTTTGTGTGCTGAGCCATAATCTTCTGCTTCTTTTTCGCTAGCATAGCGTGAGATTTCCGACCAATCAAACTAAGCGTCAGGCCTCAAGGAATAACTGTTGACACGACTCTTTTGAAACTTCTAGACTGGCAATCAGACGCGTCATCTCGACGCCCCCGCCCTGGCACCCGCCCCTGGAGATATCTTTTTGGGAGTACATGAAAACAAACTACTGAGATCCAAACAGCTACGTACAAAGAACAAGTTCGTAGCCACCGAGACTCAAACAACGCCCGATGAGCAGTTGACTCGTCTTGAGGAAGACATCCGACGCCTACGGATTGAGTTTGACATCTTCTTCAATGGCGCTGCAAAACGACCACCGTACGATACAAAAGGGCGGGTTGAGACTATCCTCAAGCGACTTGGCGATGACCGTTCGCTTACTTATGCTCAACGCTTTCGCTACAACTCGTTAATGGCGCGCTACAACGCGTTTCGGGATCTCTGGCGGCGAATGATGCAGGGTCGTGAGGAAGGGCGAGATGCGCTGTCTGCGGCTCGAGCCAGCGCGAAGCTAGAGAGTCGCGTCGCAATCCAGCCGGTTTCGTATGTTTGCGCGGATGCGCACAAAGATGTTGAGACCGTTAGAAACCTTTACCAATCGCTGCTCGAAGCGAAAAGAAAATGTGGGGAACCGACAGAGGATCTCTCCTTTGCGAGATTCCATAACCTGATAGCGTCGAAGGCGGATGGATTGAAGGAACGCTTTGGATGCGACCGAGTGAGGTTCTCAGTTATTGTTGAGAGTGGTCATGTCAGCTTCAAAGCCAAAGCCGATCGCGGCGAGGGCGGTTAGAGTGATTACAGTGATCTAAAACAAAAAAAGGCGACCAACATTGGTCGCCTTTTTCGTTAGTGAGCTTACCGGACCCGTGACCGGAAGCAAGTCAGTGGCTTTGCTAAAGCAAGCCGGGAGACGATCACATCTTCGTGACTTTTTCGGCCTGTGGTCCCTTGGGACCTTGCGTCACCTCGAACTCAACTTCTTGACCTTCTTCGAGGGTCTTGAAGCCATCGCCCTGAATGGCGCTGTAATGAACGAAGATGTCGGAAGAGCCTGGCTGCTCAATGAAGCCATAACCCTTCGAGTTGTTAAACCACTTGACCTTACCGGTTATTCTAGACATAACAACGAATCCTCCTAACGATTCGGTAAAACAGGCAGGAAAGCCCTGTGGCTTTCGCACCTTCTAGGTTAATGCTTGTGAGCCGGGTCGCGCCTTGACGTGGCGCTAGACGGAAACACACAACCAACAAAAAATGCATGATGAAACGCGCGGGGTGCGCTGTCTCAACATGCACAGACTTACGGGGGCAATACTAACGAAACTCATTTCTGTAAAGCTTCTGATCCGGAATGCGGAACTGAGATTAACCCGGCCCTGCATTAAAAACGACGGCGCATACTAAGCGAAAGCTACGAGCGCTGTCAAGCAAGAAAAACAGCCAGGACGATAGCTAAGTGAAGTTAAAGCTCAGGTTAGGAAGGCCGAGAGCGAGGCGGTTGTTGTTTGGCAAGGTGGTCAATTCGTCTTTGTTATCGGATTAATCTCCGCTTTTTCGGCTTTATTGATTTGGGCCGCAACTATTTCCACGAAGCCACGAGCGCGTAAATTCGCATTTCGCAGTTCGGTTGCCTTGGGTATTCCGACGTCGAAATCACTGTGCCCCAGAAGGTTTCGGGCTGAGTAGCAGGTATTGAATAGGATTTACCGGTTCATCGTTGATACGAACTTCATAGTGTAGGTGCGGACCTGTTGATCGACCGGTTGAGCCGATCTTGCCCACCAATTGCCCTCGCGAAACTGTTTGGCCGGTTACGACATCGATATGCGACAAGTGCCCGTAGCGGGTCGATAGTCCTCCTCCGTGGTCGACCACAACCAGCTGTCCATATCCGTTCTGCCAACCGACGAAGGAGACGCGACCGCTTGCGCCCGAGACAACAGGTGCTCCAAAAGCTGCTTCGATGTCTTGTCCCTCGTGGAATTCATAACCGGAGCCACCAAATGGATTACGACGTCCTCCGAAGCCCGCTTCTAGTTTTCCATCGACAGGCCAAATCGTCGGTGTATAACCACGTTTTCGCAGGACATTTTCATAAGCGCGCATGTCTTCTTCGAGTTTACTCATCTTCGACGCAAGCGTTGCCAAGCCCATTTCATCGAGTGGAAGCTCGGGTCCACCCGTGCCTGTTGACACGTGTTCTTCCTGGACGACACCTGACTTTTCGGCAAGCTTTCGCGAGGTATCTTCGACCTTCTCCACTCGATTGTTTAGCTTCTCGAGTTCTTGTTTCTGACGATCATTCTCAGACCGAAGACGCTGATTCTCCAATTCGGTTCTAATATGCGCCGCTTGTTGAGTTAATCCATATAACCCGTAGATGAGACCAGCGGCAATTACGACAGCGGCCACGCAAGTGATAGAAACCACTCTTCTTTCAACCCGTATCCGTTGGACTCGTGCCCTTGAACGGGAAGTATGGGCAATTATGAAGGCATAGAATCGATCGTCTTTGGCCATTTTGGGGTGCTCTCCTTTTTGCTAACGCAAAAACCGAGGCTGCATGAGCAACCAAAAGACACAAACTCGCCAATAGCGATTTGCGCAACTCGTCTTTTAAGAGTTCTTAGTGACCTGCTTGAAGAATTGCAGCGGACGAATTGAAACCTCAAGGTCCCTCCGAGGTGAAATCCATCCGGCCGGTGCTGCAAGACTCGTGACCCTATCACACCGTCTCTGCGCGTTGCAACCGGGACTAAGAGGCAACTTGATTACAAAACTGAAACATTTTGCCGATGAAATAAGGAAAGGTCCTGAGACTCACTGCGAACCTCAGGACCTAAGGAATGCCGAGCTAAGGGGGAGGTTTAGAGATCCTCTAAATCTCGTCGTTTTCTGGATCTATCACGCACGATCGCTAGAACGATCATTACGAGCAAAGCCACGAAAACAACGACGACCGCAATCTTGATGACTGCTATTAGAAAACCGACCAGGGAAATCAGTTGTCGAAGCAAAGCAACAATCAAGAGAATCAGGGCAATCACGCCCCCGAGTCGTCCAAAAGTCTTAACCATACACAGCATAATTACTCCCAAAAATGACAAACGTCGGTTGCTAAATAAACTATGACCTTCGCTCGAAAGGCAGTGGATCGCGACGCGCAAACTGCGTCGTTTCTCCAGTCTTAAAGGTTGCGGTGTCTGTCGGTCTCGAAGCCACGACTGATGGTGGTGGCCTGCGAGAATCAAACCTTATCATGCGATCTGAGGCTTTGCCACGGCGCAGGTAATCAAACAACATGTAGGCACCGAGCGCCACGAGTGCGACGGGTAACCATTCCTTGATCGGTAGCTGCACGCCAAGCAGCGTATGCAGCAGAAAAAGCGTACCGATAATGATTAAGGTAGTACCCCACGCGAAGGGATTTCCGTAGAGACGCCGCGCAATTACGTCTTCTTCCGCATCAGGCGCCAGGCCAGCTCGCATTAACTGCGCCGTGCGGCAGGCGTCAACCGCGGCAAACAACCATGTACCCAACACACCTAGTACAAAGAAGTGCACGCCCTGGGTGAGCACAGCCATTTGGAAAAAGCTCGCAAAGATCGCGAAGTGGACAATCGCTTTCGACGTTTGACCGTTGTAAGCAGCACCCAAACCCGGAACGAATGAGAGCAAAGTGGCCACGAACGGTGAACTCTTGCGTCTCACAATGTGCGATGGTGTTGCGTGATGTCTCAAGAGTTCGACGCCGGCAACGATGCAATCCTGGCAGAACGGAAAACCACGGACTCTGTGATCACACGCTGGACACAGCCAGCGTGCACACTGATTGCACTGAACCACCGCTGGATTCTTTGCATGGTAGCCGCAGTACATCATCTCGTTATGCTTTCATCTCCTCAATGATTGTTCTGTCCATTACCCGATTTTGACCCGGACTTGTTCTGATCCTTTTGCTGATCTGCCCCGTCCTTAGCAGGTGGTGCCGGTGCTGGCTTCGGTTCCTGAGGACCAAGGTTGAGATCGTCCCGGATTTCTTTTGCTTCGGTGGTTGATTTTATGTTCGTCTGTTCAGCAAGCTGCACCCCGGCGTTGTAAACACCGCTGATTGATCCGTCCGCGGACACTGTGTTTGTCAATACCAGAATCGCAACCAATAACATTGTCGCCACGGTGGCGAGCTGTGGTGAAACAATTGGATCCAGCAATGACCGCAACCACGAAGCAGTTCTAGAAGTCCATGGTGCGCGCACCTCATGAGGAACGACTGTACCCAACGTTGCTTGCAGAATTCTTTCGTTGAGTCCTACAGGCACAGGCTGCTCTTCAGCGATGTACGTGTAACAGGCACCGATGGCTCGAACCACTTCACCGGGTAGTTCCGTGCAGCGATCACAAAGCGCGGCATGTCGTTCCCAACGATGATATAGATGTGCCGGTAGAAATCCATCCAAATAGTCAGTCAGGAATTCCTCAAAATCAGCGCAACTCATGGCAGATTCCGGTACCGTCCTCTGCAGAATGCGAGCCTCGAGTTCCTTTGAGGGGGATGGCACCTGAGCTACACGGCAAGCTTCAACTGTGACGCGGACCGCAGACAGTAGTTCGTGGCAAACTGGGCAGCGCAATGAATGCTCGGCCATTTGCCGGTTGGTTTCAGGACCGATCACGCCTTCAATGTAATCGGTTAATTGGTGCTCAAAATCCGAACAAAGCATTATTGTTTCGCTTCCTGCCCCACATTATTCAAAGTCGCTTTCCCGTCCCTTGAAAAGCGATTCAACTCAAAACTAGGATTCACTCATCGCAACCACTTTCATTCGTCGAAGTATCTTGGCTAACTCGATCCGACCTCGGTTGATTCGAGATTTCACGGTACCTTCGGGTATGCGCAACAGGTCCACGATCTCCTGGTAACTAAGTTCTTCGATATCTCGAAGAATCACGCAGGTACGTAAGTCTGGCGAGAGTTTGTCAATTCCCGCCTGCACCTGCGCACCCAGTTCGCGTCGTTCCATTTCCTGCTGAACCGTATTCGACCGAGAGTGCAGGTGGTAGCTGTGGTCCGCCAAATCATCGGCATGATTATCGTGCGGAGTTCGTTGACGTTTGCGGTAATCGTCAATAATCAAATTACGAGCTAACCGCATTAACCAGTTTTGCAGGTCACCTTGCTTGGGATCGTATTGATCCAAAGACCTGTAAACTCTGACAAAGACCTCTTGGGTCAAATCCTCGGCGGTATCGGAGCGGGAGGTGAATCGGTAAGCGAGGTTGTAGATGCGACGCGAATAATTCTGGACGATCTCTTCCCACGCCGCGCCGTCGCCCGCGCGACACCTGCGTACGAGTTCGGCCCCTTCAGTGACAGCCAAAGCCTTTATAGCCCCCACCCTATCCTCTCCGGCTACCTTTTTTGCAATCAAACAAGGGTTGCAAACCCTTATTACCAGCGGATTACGATAGCCCTCAAACTAAAGTTCCGGTCAAACTTGAATTGCCTCTTAGAAAGCTGACCGAGGAAGTTCCACGTCGTTTACAGCCCCCGCTGGCATCCATTCTTGCCCTAACTACTGAGCTGTAGTAGCCTTTGCGGACGACCCAACATGTTGTGGTTTGGCCGTCGAGAAGTCAAGTTTGATCTAAACGCAAAAAGCGCCCGCCCCGAAACCTTGAGCACGAAGAACTATCGAAAATATCTGGAATTCGCAGGGCTCTGCCTGTTGGCGGCAGGCCTTTTCTGGTGGTTTGGTCGCAAGCTTGACTGGTCTGAGGTACGTGTCGCCGTCAGTCACTCGAATCCTTACCTTCTGGGTGCTGCAGCGTTGATAGTGTGCTTGTCCTATGTTGTTAGAGCATTCCGATGGGGAGCTTTACTGAAGCCGCTGGGGCCAGCCCGGTTTGCAGATCTTTTTGCAGCTACAACCGTTGGTTTTGGAACGGTTTTCCTCATCGGCAGAACCGGGGAAGTTGTCAGACCTGTCGTACTTCCGATGCGAGATCAGCGTGTAAGACCAAGTGCCTCTTTCGTGACAATAATGGTCGAGCGGATATACGACATGATGGCGGTCGTTTTCTTGTTCGCAGTCAACCTTCTTTGGTTCAGACCGCCAGCTTCGTCGGGAAGCGATTTCACCAAAGTACGTATTGTTGGAATCGCGTTGCTTTTGGCAACCGCGATCGGAGTTGGCTCGATGACTTGGTTTAGAAAGAATTCCAAGATTGTAATTGGCGGTTTTACTTGGGTGTTTGAACGCCTTGGGTTCATTCCTCAGCGACTAGTAAAGCTCGCCATTGGGACTCTGGAGCAACTCGCTCGCGCATTGCGTGTTTTAGTCAACTTTGGGGAACTCGCCGAAACAATCGGTTGGACGGCGTTGCTGTGGTTGGGGGTTACGGTCGCGAATCTGTTAGTGATTCGGGCGTTCGGACTCAATTTTGGTTTACCAGAAACGATATTTGTTCTGGGCTGGTCTCTGGCTGGATCACTAGTTCCTACACCTGGCGGTGCGGCCGGCGCATTTCATGCGGCAACTGCTGCTGGACTCCTTGTTCTGGGAGTTGAGCGAGAGACCGCTGCGGCGATTTCGATCCTTATGCACGTGATCGACTTTGGGCCCGCAGTTTTGTTTGGGTTCTTTTATATGATTCGAGGAGATTTGAACTTTACGAAACTTCGCGCACTCGCCTCGCCTGCAGCAGTTGAACACGTTGTCGAGGAAGAGGAGCTAGTACCGGATGATGCGCCTGGGGAGTCTCAGGCTTTTGCCAAAGTTGCTAGTGATGAAAGTTTGTAGAACCATTCCAGCGAGGTTCAAAACCTGATGAAATGTCCATTCTGTGCCTATCTTGAAGACAAAGTCGTCGATTCTCGAGAGTCGCGCGAGGGTGACGCGATCCGCCGCAGACGCGAGTGTCTACGTTGCGAAAGAAGATTTACCTCGTATGAACGAATCGATGAAATCCCATACATGGTAGTTAAGAAGGACGGACGTCGAGAAACCTTTGATCGCAACAAGGTAATGGCAGGATTGTTGCGCGCTTGTGAGAAAAGACCAGTACCATCAACCAAGCTCGACAGCATTGTCAACGCGATCGAAAAATATGTTCAGGAGTCGGCCGAACGAGAGCGACCAACCAGTAAGATCGGCGAGATGATCATGCGGAGGCTAAAAGAATTGGATAAAGTTGCGTATGTACGGTTCGCCTCAGTTTACCTTGAGTTTGAGGATGTCTCTGAGTTCATGACTGAACTCAAACATCTCGTACGCTCTCGAGCTGGCAATCAGGCAGGCAGAAAGTAATACTGAGACTAGGGCGATGATCAAACCTATCCGAGCGACAGGATTGGAGCGACTCGAATTGCAGAGGTTGCGCGATCGAGTCGGTCGGCTTTTCGCCGCCCTGCAGGAAGCCACCGAGGCGGAGAATCCGCTGGCCTCCGGCGCCTGGGCGCCACCTGTCGATTTGTTGGAAACTCAAGAGGCGATCACTCTGCGAGTTGAACTGCCCGGCGTGAGCGCCGACCAGATCAAGATTGGTTTGTGTAACACCAAACTAAGAATATGGGGTGAAAAGAAACGCCGCCCTGCGCGACGACGGATTATTTCCTATTTATGCTCCGAGCGTAGTTACGGCAATTTTAGTCGAGTCGTTCCCCTACGCTGGACCCTTGACGTCCGCGCTGCTGAGGCGGAATTGGAAAAAGGTGTTCTTCACATCCGCCTGCCAAAACTCGATGATCGTCGAGGCGGAGAGTTCATCGTCGCGGTAAAAGATTTAGGCAAGGAGTCAGCTCCTTAAATCGTCAGAATGCAAGTCAAGTAAGTTTAAGGTGACGCAATCATGCCAATCGTAAAAGAACCGGAGTTTAGCGAGGCAATCGACACGACCGATGCCGACCAGCAGTTACAAATACCAAGCGAACTGCCGGTCCTGCCTCTTCGTGACATTGTGATTTACCCGTTCATGATCGTGCCCCTGTTTGTATCTCGAGAGAAATCCATACGCGCAGTGGATGAAGCCCTGGGAGAAAACAGGATGATTCTGCTCGCTTCGCAAAAGGATCTGGATAAGGAGGAACCAGCAGCGGCTGACCTGTATTCCGTTGGCACGGCTGCGGTCATCATGCGAATGCTGAAGCTGCCGGACGGGCGGATTCGCATTCTGGTTCAGGGCCTCGCTCGAGCTCAGGTGGAGTCGGTTGATACGGGTGGAGAGTATCTACGTTCGCGGGTGAGCGTGATGCAAGAGATTCTACCGCCAGAACGTTCACTCGAAGTTGAAGCACTTGTGCGCAATGTTCGGGCTTCGATGGAAAAGGCCATCAATCTGGGAAAGAACATTTCACCTGAAGTGATGGCAATAATTGCGAACCTGGATGACGCAGGACGCCTGGCTGATTTGTCTGCGTCGAATTTGGAGCTAAAGGTTGAAGACGCTCAATCCGTCCTGGACATTGCTGACACTACGGTAAGGCTGCGTCGTGTGAATGACCTTTTGAACAAGGAGATCGAAGTTCTGACTGTTCAGCAGGAAATCAACACTCAGGCGCGTGCTGATATCGATCGATCCCAGCGTGAGTTTTATCTGCGACAACAGATGAAAGCAATTCAGAGTGAGCTCGGTGAAGGCAACGAACTGGCTGAAGAGATCGCACAGTTCCGCGAGAAGATTGAAACGGCCAAGATGCCAAAAACTGCTGAAGAGGAGGCATTACGGCAATTAAAGAAACTGGAGCGCATGCATCCTGATGCGGCGGAAACGGCCACGTTGCGTAACTGGATGGAGATCATGACTGATCTGCCGTGGTCACGCTCGTCAGTCGATAACCTTGATCTTCAGAAAGCGGAGAAAGTGCTAAATGACGATCACTACGGACTCGAAAAAGTGAAGGATCGCATTATCGAGGCCCTCGCGGTTCGTAAATTAAAGGAGAAGCCCAAGGGACCGATTCTTTGTTTGGTGGGTCCGCCGGGAGTTGGTAAGACTTCGCTTGGTCGATCCATCGCGCGGGCTCTGGATCGAAAGTTTGTCCGTTTATCTCTTGGTGGTGTTCATGATGAAGCTGAGATTCGCGGACACCGTCGAACTTATGTTGGTGCAATGCCGGGACGAATTATTCAAGCAGTGCAACAAGGAGGCACAAACAACCCGCTCATCATGCTCGATGAGATTGACAAGGTTGGTGCGGATTTCAGAGGCGATCCATCGTCCGCTCTGCTCGAGGTTCTCGATCCCGAACAGAACAATAGTTTTCGCGACAACTATCTCGGCGTGACCTTCGATCTTTCGAACGTGATCTTCATGACAACGGCCAACATTTTGGACACCATTCAACCTGCGCTTCGCGATCGCATGGAAGTTATCAGGTTGGCGGGGTATACCGAAGAAGAGAAGCGCGAGATCGCCTTGAGACATTTGTTGACTAAACAAATGGAGGAAAATGGCATTACCTCTCGTGAATTAAACATTTCCAAAACTGCGCTCACGACAATCATTCAGCAGTACACCCAGGAGGCGGGCTTGCGCCAATTGGAACGCGAGATTGGCCGTATCTGCCGAAAGGTCGCGCGACGAATTGCAGAAGGTCATAAGGGCTCGGTAAGAGTTTCTCTCAAGAATGTCCACGAGTTTCTTGGCGCCCCAAAAATCATTCCCGAGGAAGTACTCAAGAAGGATCAAATTGGTGTCGCCACCGGGCTCGCCTGGACCGCGGTTGGTGGCGATGTACTTTTCATCGAGGCGTTGAGAATGAAGGGCAAGGGGAACCTGGTTTTGACCGGTCAGCTCGGCGAAGTGATGCGTGAGTCTGCCCAGGCGGCGTACTCCTACGCGAAGTCGCGGGCGAAAGAACTGGATATCGCGGAAGACGACTTCAACAATTACGACTTGCACATTCACATCCCTGAAGGCGCTATTCCCAAAGACGGGCCGTCCGCTGGGATAACGCTGGCGACTGCGATGGTATCTGCGTTGTCCACGCGCCCGGTGCGCAAAGACGTCGCGATGACCGGTGAGATCACGTTGCGGGGAAACGTGTTACCAATTGGAGGCGTGAAAGAAAAAGTTCTTGCCGCTCGCAGGGCCAGAGTCTCGACGATAATCTTGCCGCAACAGAACCGCAGGGATCTGGACGAGGTCCCAAAAGAGCCTTTCAAAGACATCCGGTTTGTTTTTGTTGAGAACATGCGACAGGTATTTCGCGAAGCACTAAAAGATAAAGTCTTGCCGCCAGCTACGTCATCTCCCAGGCCACAGAGAATGCCACAGGCGGCGAACGCCCGTCAGGTGTAAGGGCCGTGGAATACGAGCCATAATCGTATTTATTTCGGTCGATATGTCGATTATTGTTTAGAACTAGAGTGTCATTTTTAGTGCAACTGTCCGCAGGATATTTGAATCTTAGTACTGGTTGTTGAATTTACTTCCTCGCGACTCCCGACTCGTCGCTTTTTTGAGTCCGCCGGCAAATCGGTAGGACATTTCCCGCAGAGCGGGATTAAAACCCCAAACCGCAACGGTATCCCGATTAGTTACTCAAGTATGTGCCGCAAGGCGAAGATCAAGGAGTTAGGAATGGCAAAAACGCGACGCAATCTCTCTTTTGTTCTAATTGCAGTAATTACACTCTTTATTGCCCTGACAGGAAGTGCCCTCGCGCAGTCCAGCGAGAGCGCAGATCTCAGCAATGTAAAAATCAAGAACTTCGGACAGATGGATGAAAGATTCTTTCGCGGAGCCCAGCCAAAGCAGGACGACTATAAACAGTTAGCAGCTCTTGGAATCACGACGATTATTGATCTCACCGACGATCCGAAGTCCTACGAGAAGACAAGCGTTGAAGCGTTGGGAATGCACTATGTGAATATCCCAATGAGTGACAAGAGTTATCCGCCAAGTGCTCAAATCGATCAGTTCCTCAAACTTGTTGACAATCCTGAAACTGGAAAGTTCTACGTGCATTGCGCCGGGGGCCGACACCGTACGGGCGTGATGGGAGCTGTTTACAGATTCAATCACTACCACTGGAACTACGACCAGGTTTATGCCGAAATGAAGCAGTACGATTTCTACACTCGGTGGGGACACGGCGACATGAAGAAGTTTGTGCAGGACTATGCCGTGAGTTCTCAGCATAATGTTTCCGCTGCCGCACAGCAGAGCGGCGTAAAGCACTAAGAAATAAGTCAAGTTCTCGTTCTTCTTTTTGACCTTGATCAAAGGTCACATGGTAACCAAATGAGGTATGACCAATGATCTTTTGTGGCCGCTACTGGTATAGATACGAATAACTCTTCTTCTGATCCCATTCAATTCCTTCGACATTCGCGCCATCGAGTCTCAGAATTTCTTCGCTCAATTCATCTGTACTTACCATTGAACTCACGTCAATTGAATAAGCCAGGCTTCCGGGGGATTCCTCAGTTACGTCGCGATCGATGGACCGCAATTCCTTGTCGAAGCCATGTTTCTGAAGGATCGTTCGCAATGCTTGCTGTGTTGCCATGACATTGCGAGTCGTCACCTTAAGCTCCATTGACCTGAAGACAGTTTGAGGCTCACGCCATTCTAGTAGCCACAAAACCAGCAATGAAAACACCGTCAGGATCAATGCCAGGTCCCAGCGCCCAACTCCAGAAGCCAGGCCGAGTGCCAAACTGATTAGCAACACGGTGATCTCTTTCGGATCTCTGATGTTGGTTCTGAACCGAACAAGAGAAACCGCCGCGAAGATGCCAAATGCACGTGCAGCGTTGTCGCCAACAATAATCATCAGCGCCGCGGCTACGATCGCAAGCAGTATCTGAGTCTGTGAGACATACGGATTCGGCTTCAACGCTTGAATGCGTTTGCGCGGACGATATGCCAGGGCCGCTCCTAGCAGCGCCGCCAAAAGCAATCGCAAAGCAAGCCGCCCCATAGTCTCAGCCCATCGTTCGCTCGCCATGAAAACTTCGTTGTGGCGAGTTCCGAATAGTCGATCCACGAAAGTTTCATTGGTTGTGTTGGGAGTAGGTGATCTTCGTTCCGTTGGCTCAGGTGACGCATCGGTTGGTTGCTGAGTTTGTACGACCACCCCATCAGTTGCACCACGTCCGCCGCCGATTAGGTAGACTGCGAATGCACTGATCAGTAACACTCCGGCGAAAACAACTACCAGCGTTGTGATCTCGCGCGTTCTCACAGACTTAGTCTTCATTGGGTGTCACATTTTTTCGAAGTGCCTTAGCGATTTCGACTAATTCTATTGTTGGGTTGCAAGTTGAGCAGTTCGTTAGATCTATTGCGTACGGCACTTGCGAGTTGGTTGATTTGGCCCGGCGTGTAATTCGCTGCTCTGAACGCATCACGAACCTGACTATCGCTTAGTTGCGCAAGCAGCGTTGCCAACCATTCTGCGTCTTGAACGGTAATGTTTTTGAAAAGACCTTTGTTCTTTCCGCCGTAGTGAAGTTTCACACGGTTGCCTTTAACGGTTTCCAGGAACTCGGCCTTCGCATATTTCGTCGGATTGTTTCGGCTGCGTGTAATTCGCCAAAAGAATGGAGTCGTGCTGGCATGTCCGAAGGTTGCCCCGAGATCGCTGATGATGTACTGAAGATCTTTGTTACCGTCCTTAACGTATACGATCCGATTGTTGGAATCTTTCATGTCCCAGTTGTTCATCAAGGCCATCATGATTTTTAAGCCTTGTAATTCCGCTGAGCCAACGAACGGATTCTTCTTCCACTTCCATTCCTCAACTCGTTCCCAAGCGGAAGGACGTGCTTCAAATCTGACGTTGTTGAAAGTTCCTTTACCGGGAATCGTGACACGCGGAACGAGATAGTTCACTTCAGTTGGATACCCAACAGCCCACAGCAATCGTATTGCGGCAGTCTCCGATTGGGCCTCTTTGCCAATCTTGACTACCCACTCCTGACCTGAAGCGTCGCGCACTCGGAACTTCTTCGAGTAGCCGCCTTTCTCTTCCTTGATAAACGTTAGCTGCCGCAGATCAGGCTGCATTGCTGCGCCGCCCGGGCCGAGGTAAAGATCGCGAGACGAAATGTCAGCAGGTTTTCGCCAAAGCACAGGATTGCCCTTCGGCAGCTCCTTCTTTGGCTTGGCATCGCTGGTATTTATGCCTGCAAAAGAATTGACTACAAGTAGCAGAACCAACACTCGAAGATTGATCGCACGGAACATGGTGATCTCCGATCGTCTAAGCGACTGACGTTTACCTCGCGGTCAGTCGCAACACTGAAGACCGATGTTAGATTCGGTCGAAGAGGGACTCTGTTGGGGAATCTGCTTTCCGAGGGAGGGAACCGGGTTGCTGTCAATAGACAGAGCGTCCAACGAAGAAATCTTGACTGTCAAACTCTTCATTGGAATTCTTTGGAATCGGACGATACCTTCCGTCCGGCTGGAGTTCTCGTGCTCTTAGGTTGTCGCGAAGATAAGCATCCAGCACAATGTCCTTCAAGTAACGTTTTGAACCCTCGTCGGTGACGGGCGCTACGACTTCGATCCGATGTTTCAAGTTTCTGGCCATCCAGTCGGCGCTTCCGACATATAACTCTTCGTCACCACCGTTAGCAAAAAAGAAAACGCGACTGTGCTCAAGGAAGCGGCCAACAATGCTCCGCACCCTGATATTCTCCGAGAGACCTGGAATACCAGGTCGAAGCATGCAGATACCGCGAACGATCAAATCGATTTGGATGCCCGCTCTCGAAACTTCATATAACTTTTCGATGATCTGTGAATCAGCAAGGCGATTCAATTTCGCCACGATGCGCGCAGGTCTGCCGTTAATTTGATGTTCGATCTCCCGGTCGAAAAGTTCATTGAGTTTCTCGCGCAGACTAACCGGCGCTACCATCAATTTGCGAAAGTGAGATTGTTGCGAAAACCCGGTCAGGTAATTAAATAGTTCGGTCGCGTCACGTCCAATCCAATCGTCTGCTGTGAATAGACCCAGGTCAGTGTAGGTGCACGACGTGGTTGGGTTGTAGTTTCCCGACGCGATATGGACGTACCTCTTGAGTTCCTTGTCTTCTCGTCTGACAATCAGCGTAAGTTTGCCGTGAGTCTTCAGGCCCAATACTCCGTAGACGACGTGCACACCGGCTTCATCAAGTTTGCGCGCCCATTCGATGTTGTGTTCCTCATCGAACCGCGCCTTGAGCTCGATTAATGCGGTAACTTGTTTGCCCTGTTCGCTGGCCCGAATCAAGGCTGGCGGAATAGGAGAGTCGGGACCTGTGCGGTAGAGACAGATCTTAATGGCCACGACATCCGGATCAGCAACAGCCTGATTGATGAATTCAGTAACACAATCGTAAGAGTCGTACGGGTGGTGAACTAAACGATCCCTTTCTTTGATGGCGTCAAAGATGGTTTTCGGATCAGAACACCATTCTGGAACCCTTGGATTAAAAGGAGCATCCTTTAAGTTGGGTTGCTCCCAATCGTACAAAGACATGAGCTCTTGAACGGCTAGTGGGCCGGCAATTTTGTAGACATCCGTTTCCTCGAGGCCGAGCGACTCCGTCAGATACTCGATTATCTCGGCTGGTGTGTCGTGTGAAATTTCGAGCCTGACTGGTTTACCAAACCTTCGCTGGAGCAACTCCTCCTGAATCACGCTGAGAAGATCTTCCGCTTCCTCTTCTCTGATCTCGATGTCAGCGTCGCGAGTAACGCGAAATTTGGAACAAGGTCCAGGATTCATTCCCGGGAAAAGCGACTGAATGTTCGCTTCGATGACTTCTTCCACTAGCACAAACTTGGAACCCGAAAAACCAACCGGCACTAACCGAGGTACGACAGACGGCACCTTTATCCGTACGAAGCGCGGTTCGGCATGCTTGTAACCAACTGCGACCGCTTTGCCCTCAGGTCCCGCGACGATCAATCCAAGATTAAGACTCAATGGAGAGATGTACGGAAATGGATGGCTCGGATCAACGGCAAGCGGTGTAAGAACTGGAAACACTCTTTCAAGAAAGTATTCCTCAAGACTTTGTTTCTCATAACGCGACAACGAATCGTAGCTCGCCACTTCCAGTCCTGCTCGACTTAGTTTCTCCAGAACGTCCTCGAGACACTCCGTTTGCTGGTCAAGAAGCGGCAGTAAACGTTCACGCGACTGTTTCAGTTGTTGTTCGGGTGTCAGACCATCAGGAGACAAGGTCGAGCACTTTAACTCCAACTCTTCTTTCAATCCTGACACTCGAATCATGAAGAACTCATCAACATTGGAAGAGAAGATTGACAAGAACTTCAGACGCTCCAGCAGTGGATTACGATCATCGAGCGCTTCTTCCAAAACACGGGCATGAAACTCGAGCAAACTGAGTTCGCGATTGAAGAACAATCGCGTTTGACTCGGTTGCCCCGTCTCTTCGACTCGTATGGGAAAGTCACGTACGTCCGCTCTGATTCTGGCTGTCGACATAGGGGTTCCTTTGCTCACTCCCGATGCAATGCTAAAGACCAGGCATGCTTATCATAGTCATTCAATTTCGGACACAGAGAGAGTATGCCTGGGAAGATTTTGGCAAGACCCGTTCCATTTGAGGTTACGAGGTTAGTTGGAGGTAGAACCGTTGCTTTACGCTGTTTACCATTGTGTTGCGAACCGAATTCAAATCTGTCCTGTACTGTTTTGATGCTGGGTTCACGATGCTGGGTTTAGTAAGTGAGAACTACGCCTTTTTGCCTCGCCCAGACATGTCGTAAGACGCTCGTGCCTGGACCGATTCAAACTGATCCGTTTCGATTATGTATGCCGTGAGTTGGTAACCATAGACGCATCCCGTATCGATGCCGATCGCATATTTCCCGCGCCGAGGTTCCGAAGCAGGCCAATGACCAAAAAGTGCGATCTTTGGACCATCGTAGATCTCATACCACGGCGTTCCCACACGTGAAGTTCGATCCTCACCCAACGTCCTCAGCTCAATCAGATCTTCGGTTTTCTGTTGGTTCAATGTGATGCCCTGCCGCAGACCCCCATGAACTACCACGTGGGTCTCAAGCTCGATGTACGTCGGCAAGGATGCGAGATAGGCAAGGAGATAATCGCCACTTTTTTTCAGCTCCTCGAAGCAACGCTGCTGCGCTGATTTGACATGCGTAGTTTCCCCATGCCAGTACTTGACTAGAGCCAGGTCATGATTTCCCACAACGGACGAAAAACGAGAATCGCTGGAGAACAACTGCAAAACCTGACGACTCTTCGGCCCCTTCACAGTTAGATCCCCCACGGCGACAACGCGATCAGCCTCCGATAATTTGACTTTCTCCAGAAGCTCCGACAACTCGTCGAAGCACCCATGAATATCGCCGATGACGATGGTTCGGTTCATAAGTAATCAATTAACAGCACGTAGGTGCGCCGACGTTCCGACTTTTCTAACTTTTTTGCAACGGACTCCATACCTTGGCGTTAACCCTTTTGAGCTCCGCACCAAAAAAGATTAGGCGGGGTGAGCACAACCTACCAAAAGTGAAGCGCATCTTTATTCTTCAAGGAAACGGCGCATCTTTTGGTGGAAAAATTAACCGTTTCTTCGTCTGTTTGATAGGAGGGGCTTGTTTGACACCCCAAAAAACCGTGTGGTACCCTCCGAGGTGGTTTTTGGCTCCCTAACTACAGAAGAGTCATTGCGTTATCCAATCATCTAAGGAGCCGGTAGATACCGCGTTAATTTTGTGAATGCTGCCCGACAGTGACTCTCTTTCCAGATAGTTGCTCCAGGATTCGCACCAGCCACTAAGGAGTCGATGAAATTGATGTCAGCGAGCTTCCCGCAATGGGCGTCCCGTGTAGGTTTATTGGCGGCGCTCGTCGCTACACCAGTCAGCAGCTTTGCACAGATACCTGCGGCTTCATCAGCACGCGCAATACCTACCGAGGTTGAGCAATCTGACGGTCGTGTTACCCAGATCATCACTAAGGCTGAAGACCACTTCCGCAAAGGCAAACTCAATCTCGAAGACAGCAAACGTGATCAAGCACGTGATGAGTTTGATAAAGCGGTTGACTCAATTCTCGAATCAGGATTTGACGTAAGGGCAAGTCAAAGACTTCAGACCTATTATCTTGAGTTGGTTGAGCGGATCTATCGAGAAGAAGTTCCGCTGCAATCGCAACCAACACCTAACAACGTTGCCCTGACGTTGGTTGCGCAGAATACTCAGGATCAAAAGACACCACCTCCACCTGCGCAGATCGGTTTTCGAGATCAGAGGTTCGAGCCATCTCCACTCGACAAGCTGAGCCAGCTGGTTCTCAATGAACAGGAAAAGGAAGTCTCCAGCGAGGACCTTATTGCGTTAGAGCAATCGAAACAGAACGTCAATTTCGGGTTTACGCTCAATCCGCTAATCCAGCAATACATCAACTATTACCAGGGGCCGCGCGGTCGACAAACGATGGAGAACGGCCTGCGTCGATCGGGACAGTTCATGAAATTGGCGCGAACAATCTTTGCCCAACAAGGTGTGCCGGTTGATATTACCTGGCTGGGTCAGGTTGAGAGCTCTTGGAGACCGAGAGTAGTTTCATGGGCATCAGCTTCAGGCTTATGGCAATTCGTTCCATCGACTGGCCGCAGATATGACTTGCGACAGACCGCCTACATTGATGAGCGAAACAGTTACGAACAAGCGACACGCGCATCCGCCCGCTATCTGAAGGACCTGGCCAAGCGTTACAACGGCAATTGGGAACTTGCCATGGCGGCCTACAACACAGGCGAGGGAAACATTGATCGGGCGATCGCGAGGGCTGGCACAGCTAACTTCTGGATGATCTATCCGTACATTGCTCAGGAGACTCGCAATTACGTCCCAAACATTCTGGCGGTGATTCTGATTGCCAAGAATCCTGAGAAGTATGGTTTCAAGGGAATCAAACCCGATGCTCCGATGTCTTACGATGTCGTGCAGGTACCTACGGCAACCAGCTTGCAACTCGTCGCTGATGCCACCGATTCAAGTCTGGAAGCGATTCGCAATTTGAATCCAGAATTGAGGCGTGATGTCACTCCGCGTGGAGATATCTACAACGTAAGAGTACCCGCAGGACGTTCAAATCAGTTTGCTTCACTGCTCAAGCGAATATCGCCTGACAAACGCGAAACCGCTCGTATTATTTCCGTTGCGCCCGGCGAGGATTTACAGAATGTTGCTGGCAGAACAGGTCTCAGCGTTGCACAGCTTCAGGCTATGAACAGTAATGTGGATCTGAAGTCGACAAGCAAGCTGGTCGTTCCGAATAGCAATGTGAAGCTCACGCGCTGGATTCGTGCCAAGACTGATGCAGAACCCGAAGCCCAAACGCCTAGCTTGACGAAGTATCGAGCACGCAAAGGCGACACGATCGCGAAGATCGCCGCTTCCCGTAATATCGACGCGAACGACTTGGCCCGCTTGAACGGCATCACTGCTGATACAGAACTGCGTGCTGGTCAGGAAGTAAAACTGCCAGGAACGTCAACCACACCTTCGCGGCGACGCTAAGTTTTCCAAAATCCGAATTCAACGGCGCGCTTGGGATTCCGAGCGCGCTTTTTTAATGTGCGATATGCTTTAGCTTGTCGTTTGTCAGATTAAATGTCGCCACAGATGCACACGGATTTTCACAGATCAAACGACGGAAAGATTTCAGGGATGCTGGCCTCTTTCTGATCTGTTTTATCCGTGTTCATCTGTGGCGAGTTTTCCGGTATACTCCGTCGGTCGCTAGCTCACACACGCGACAAACTTAAAGTTTATCGGACGTTAAATTCCAGATTAGGAGCGACCTCACCATGCTCTTCCGCACACTCTCTGCAGCCGTTTATGGTATCGATGCCGACCTCGTTGACATTGAAGTCGACATAACTCCAACACCGCGAAGTGAAAGTGATCAGCCACCGACCGTCACAATAGTTGGTCTGCCTGACGCAGCGGTACGCGAATCTCGTGAACGAATCCGAGCAGCGATCCAAAATTGTTCGTTCTTCTTTCCCTTCCAGCGGACCACTATCAACCTTGCTCCTGCCGATGTGCGCAAAGAGGGGGCAAGTTTTGATCTACCGATCGCGTTGGGAATCCTGGGTGCGAATGGCGATCTCGCCGAAGAAGAAAACCTGATTCATATGCTCTGCGTCGGTGAGTTGTCGCTAGATGGTCGAGTGCGAGCGATCAAAGGGGCACTTCCAATTGCGATCCTCGCGCGTGAGGGAATGATTCGTCATCTGATTCTGCCGGAAGAAAACGCGAAGGAGGCGGCTGTTGTTTCTGCCGTCAATGTGTATCCGGTGGCGGATCTACGTAGCGCCGTGGATCTCATAGCTGCCCTGAGATCGCCAAATCCACCACAGCCGCTCAAAGTTGATCCCGCGGAGATTCTTAACCGGACAGAACACTATTCTGTCGACTTCAAGGAGGTGCGCGGCCAAATATCTGCTAAGAGAGCTTTGGAGATCGCCAGTGCAGGCGGACACAACATTCTGTTGATTGGGCCGCCGGGTTCAGGCAAGACGATGCTCGCCAAAAGACTGCCAACGATATTGCCGCCTTTGGAGTTTGAAGCAGCACTCGAATTGACCAAGATACATTCAGTCGCAGGGTTGACTGGTCGGGCAGGTTTAGTGACTGAACGTCCCTTTCGATCTCCCCACCACACAATAAGCGACGCGGGATTAATCGGCGGTGGTGCTTTACCCCGTCCCGGTGAAGTTTCACTCGCACATCAGGGTGTGCTGTTCCTTGATGAACTGCCCGAGTTTGATCGCAGCGTGTTGGAAGTTCTCCGTCAACCACTGGAAGATCAGAAAGTGACAATCAGCCGGGCCTCAATGTCATTAACTTTCCCAGCCTCTTTTATGTTAGCGGCAGCCATGAACCCATGCCCGTGTGGCTTTTGGAATGATCCGACCCGCGAATGCCGCTGTTCACCATTGCAGATTCAGCGTTACGTGGGACGTATCTCGGGACCGTTGTTGGATCGAATCGACATTCACATCGATGTGCCCGCAGTTAAGTTTCGTGAACTGGCAGGAGACGAGGCTCCAGAGACTGATAGTTCAGACACTATTCGACACCGCGTGATCGTTGCCCGCGAGCGCCAACTCAAACGCTTTTCTGGGGAGAAGATTTTTTCCAATGCCGCAATGACGCCGCGCATGATTCGCAAGCATTGCCAGATCGACTCTGCGAGCGAACAGCTGTTGGAGCAGGCAATGATTCGCCAGGGACTCTCCGCCCGGGCCTACGATCGCATTCTGAAAGTCAGCCGCACGATTGCGGATTTGGAAGGTTGCGAGGCGATTGGTTCCACACATGTTTCAGAGGCAGTGGGCTATCGCTCCCTAGACCGCACATATTGGACGTGAGTTCTGCCGAGACCCTCGATCACGTAGTCTGGTCCGGCCCGATGATTCTCCACAGGTCGAGTTAGGTCAGACGTCTTGGAAGACGTTTTGGCGCAGACCACAATTTCGTCAAAAACAGCTCGTCAAAAACAGCTTGCGCTTAGCCAATAAGTGGGCTAACTTGCCAACAAAATTTTGGAGCGTTGTGCAAGATTTCGGGTATTTGCTTTATCAGGGTTCCACCGATCACTCGCATATTCCAAGCCTAAAAACGCAGGATCATCGGATTCCTGAAGCCACAGCTCTTGGCGATTAAGCAACTCAAACGTTTGGCTGAATAGCCTACCACCAGGATTCTTCCTCACTCACAACGCCGCCTGTGAATCCATATTTAGGAGGAGATATGAACGAATCTCGCCAAAAAAGCCAAACAATTCTGATGTCAATACTACTGATGACCGGTTTGCTCTGCCTGTCGGGGTCGTTTGCCAGTGACTTCGCACAGGCGGTTTCAGGCGGACTGCGCGGGGTCGTAAGTGATCAGAACGGAGCCGCGGTGTCAGGAGCCACGGTCGTCGCGAGGAATGCCGCAACTGGCGTCGAGTCCAAGGCCACAACTTCGGATGAAGGAGTTTATTCGATCTCAAGGGTCTTACCTGGCAAGTACTCAATCAGGTTCGAGGCGCCGGGATTCAAGCGGGCTGAAGTTACCGACGTCGAAGTAACCGCCGGGAAACAAACAGTGATTGACGCCAAGATAGAGCCGGGAGCTATAAGCGAAACGGTGACTGTGGTTGCCGGCGGCACTGAAGTGCTAGTCGAAAAGGACTCGGCACAGGTGTCCACTACTTTTACCGAACGCAAGATTCATGACTTACCAGTGAACACACCTGGTGGAGGACTTGATCGTATCGCGTTTCTTGTTCCCGGAGTTGTACAGGGGTTTGGCAACGTCAATGCAAATGGTCCAACACTCTCGGTAAACGGCAATCGTGCGCGTTCCAACAATTTCACCATTGATGGTGTCGACAACAATGACCTGTCAATCGGCGGCCCTAATTACTTCGTGCAAAACGCCGGAGCAGTGTCCGAGATCCAAGTCGTCACCAACAACTTCTCTGCCGAGTATGGCCGAAACCAGGGAGCCATCGTCAACTATGTGAGCAAGTCAGGTGGCAATGACTTTCACGGGTCAGTTAACTGGGAACATCTTGACAACGCCAACTTCAACTCACTCACGAATCTCGAGAGACGTTCCGGTAAAAAGAAGCCCGATCAGAATCTAACCAATTTCTTCAGCTACAATGTCGGTGGGCCAGTAATCCCGAACAAAGTGTTCTTCTTTACCACCGGCTTTTTCCGGCGCAATCCGGGACTAGTCACACTCCGTACAAGTTCGCTCGCTCCTACCCCGGCAGGAGTTCAGGCTTTGAAGACTGTTTTCCCAAACAATGCAGCGATTCAATACTTCGCAGACTATTCGGCCTTTAGCCTGCCGCTGGGCAATCCCGTTATTCGTACTGATGTTCCTCAATCGACCATCACCGTTGGCGGGTTGACCATACCGGTCGCAGCAGCGCAACGTACGCTGGTCCAACCTAACCCTCTCGATGAATACACCGTGCGTGGGGATTCAAATCTCGGTGGTCACCGAATCTGGGGACGCTTCTTCCGCCAGACAGCACCAAACCCGGATAACGGAGCTACAGTAGGTGGATTCAGTCGGGATACTCCCGTGTTCACAAAACAAATTGGTGGTGGTTGGACCTGGACCATTTCTAACACTATCGTCAACGAGTTTCGTCTCAACTACTCGCACCTCTTTGTGATATTTGGGGGCGGGGGAAGCGCCGGTAAAGGGAATATTCCACATCCGGATAACATCGATACGGCGCTTACGAATCTTAACCTTGCCTTTACGGCTGCTAATGGCGCCCCCATTTTGGGTATTGGTCCGGCCACAAATCTACCGCAGGGTCGAACAGTCAACTCGACTCAGTTCAACGACAACCTCAGCTGGGCACGCGGCAACCATCAAATGAAGATGGGAGTTGACTACAGAAAACTAACTAACATTGTTCCCTTCCTTCCGTTCATCAATGGCCAGTACACATTCGGCGACACGGCTCAGTTGGTCGGCAATACGCCCCAGACCCTGCAGGTCGCATTGGGTCCGGCCACTCTTTCATACGACGAGTTGGACCAGTTCTATTATTTTCAGGATGACTGGCGACTCCGTCCAAATCTAACGCTCAACCTGGGAATTCGATATGAAAACACGGGTCAGCCTATGAATCTGATGAACGAGATCAGCACGGCCCGTGAAAATGATCCTACCAAGGCATTTTGGAGACAGAATCTGCCACTGGAAGCGCGCACGGTACCGCTAGTCAAAACCGATAAGAATAACTTTGCGCCACGACTGGGCTTCGTTTGGGGTCCGCGCTTCAAGAGTGGATTACTTGGTCGACTTCTGGGTGAAGACAAAAGCACGATTCGGGGCGGCTATGGTGTTGCGTATGATCCCGCTTTTTACAACCTGATGCTTAATATCTCGACTTCATCGCCTCTGGTATTCTTAACTTCGGCTGCAAATGTCGGAGTTCCGAATGCTGTTCCGACCGGCGATGTTGTACGCGACTCTGCGGTTGCTAGCGGGCTAATCAAGTTCAATACCTTTGACCCGCGTTTTCTGAACCGCACTCTGCCTGATCAGGAGTTTTATTCTCCCTATTCTCAGCAGTGGTCTCTAGGAATTCAGCGTGAGATAGGCACCAACAATGTCTTTGAAATTCGTTACCTTGGGACTAAAGGGAACGGTCTATTTCAAACAATCAATGCCAATCCATTTATTGGCAATCTGGTCAATGGTTTTCCCCGTCAGTACGTGGATCCTGGGACGAGCACTGCCAAGACACTAACGTTCCCGGGTTTCCCACAACTGTTCCCGAATGTTAAGCCGGTGACCTGCACAGACAATCCCGCCACACCCGACAACGAGGGTGTGTGCAACGGGCGGTTGCAACCGTCTGGCTTGGTGCGCGAGCGCATTAATTCTGCAAGGTCCATCTATCACAGCCTGCAGGTGCGTTTTGATGCGCGCTTCCGAAGGCAGTTGACCTACGGTTTTACTTACACGTACAGCCATGCAATTGACAATTCGAGCGAGGTTTTCTCTTTTGCGGGTGGTAACTCAGTTACTGTGTCTCAGAATCCGTTGGATTTGCACATCGCCGAACGAGGGAATTCCGGCTTCGATGCACGGAATGTGTTTACCTCCAACTTCATTTGGGATCTGCCGTTCTACAAGGATCAAAAGGGTTTCCTTGGACACTTGTTGGGTGGTTGGCAATTGAATGGCATCTTGTTGATTCAGCCTGGGCGACCCTTTACTCCAGGGCAGCAGTTAGCCAGCCGCAATCCGTACGAAGATAGCGCGTTCATGACCGCCTTCATCGGTAGCCAATCGCACTTCCGACCATTCACAGGTAATCCAAACGCACCACTCGGAAGCGTCGGTATCACGGACATCGACGCCTGTATCTTCTATGCAAAATGCAACCAGGGCCGTCTTCCAGGCGTAACTCTAAATCAGTTTAAACCGAGCGCCACTGGTTTCTATCTGCTGAACGATCTAAACAAAGGCATCTTCACTCCGATCAATCCCAATGACGTTCGCCTGATTCTCAATGGAGCAGGTGCGGCGATGAAATTCGGCACTCCGTTTGGCAGTCTTGGTCGAAATACGTTCCTCGGCGATCGGACTGAGAATCTCGATCTCAGTATCTTCAAGACGTTCCGCATCACGGAACGGGTCAAGATCCAGTACCGGCTGCAGTTGTCGAATGCGTTGAATCATCCATTCTTCGGCATACCGAACAGTATTCTGCTCGATAATGCCGGCACCACTTATTTCAACTTCCAGGAGAATGATGGCGGGCGCCGCACCATCTCAATGGGCATCAGCGTCATTTTCTGAATCTCTTCGCACGAGAGGCAAAGTGAAAAGAGCCGCGTCGGTCTATTAGACGACGCGGCTCGATTGATTGATGATGGGAACATACTCCTGCGATCCGTCACTTACGGCGGGTAGCAAGCGGACATAACAAAGACTTTCATTAATAATCCGACTACGAACTCGGCGATGCTTGTCAGCCTGCTGTGTCTGCCCGTATTCTGCAGATCAGCCGCAAAGTGGAAGCTAGCTTACTGAGCATTCGTTGGTAGCTGCAGGAAGGGCAGATGCTTCCGCACCAAACTGTTGATTCGGCTGGGGAATTTCACGAAATTTAGGATCGGGTAAGGCAACGACGCTCTCTGAGCGCCGCATCACAGCCCAGTTGAGGGCACTGGCACCTCTACCGCAACTCCACGCGGGCGATCATGATTTGACAGTGCGCTCCTTGAAACTGCGGAAACGTGATAGCGCGCCGAACAAGCGGACGGAAGTTGTGAGATTTCTTCCAGCTTGCCCGAGCGGACGAACCACGTGACGGCAGCCGATACCGAGACACCGCAAACGACAGATTATGAGCTGGCACAGAAAGCAGCCCAGGGCGACATGGGAGCTTTCGAGGATCTCTTCCAGCGTCATAATCGTCGCGTCTACTCCTTATGCCTGAGGATGACGGGGAGTGTGTCGGAAGCTGAAGACCTCTCTCAGGAGGTTTTCATCCAGCTCTTTAGAAAAATCGGCAGTTTTAGAGGCGAATCTGCCTTTACCACCTGGCTTCACCGGCTTACCGTGAATCAGGTCCTGATGCACTTCCGGAAACGCGGAGTGCGGATGGAGACGACGACTGAAGACGGTGAAACGCCAATTCAGATAGTTAAAGGCACGGAAAATCCGAATTCGATGCCTGTAGTAGATCGCATCGCCCTGGATAAAGCCATCGCGCAATTGCCGCCCGGATATAGAACAGTTTTTACCCTTCACGACATCGAAGGGCACGAGCACGAAGAAATAGCCAGGATGCTGGGGTGCTCGGTGGGTACATCCAAGTCGCAGCTACACAAGGCGCGGATGAAATTACGAGGGCTGCTGAGGCAACAGAACACGCCTGATTAGCCTCGAAGTTAAAGCACCCAATTACTGCAACGATTGGGCTGGAACGAAAGTCTTCCCTTGATTGATGAAAAACGGACTATGTTCTGTGATTGATGAAAAACGGACTATGTTCTGTCTTCCCGCGATTTAGTATATTCGCCCGCCTAGTGCGGCAGAACAAAGGTTAAGCACATGAACTGCGAGAAATGTCAGGAACTCATCCACGATTTGCTTGATGGCACAATCAGCCGCAGCGATGAGCTCGCTCTAAATACGCACCTTCAGGAATGCCTGGATTGCGAGGGTGTGCGACAGGATCTGTCGTCCATAGTCAGTTTTTGCCGGTCGCACCGTGGAGAATATGAAGCTCCGCCCAATCCGCAAGCCCTCTGGTTACGCATTCGCAATGTTGTCGAGGCAGGAAATATCAGCGCGGCTGCTGGCTCTAAAGCCCCTCGGAAGTCATTTCTTGGCGGATTGTTGGATCGACATTGGGAGTTGTCACTGCCACAGTTGGTCGCGTCTGCCGCTGCTATAGTTTTGTGTGTGTCGCTCGCCACGGTTGTGGGCGTTCGTCGTTGGGGAACTACCGAAACAAATGCTTCGATCAGCAAATCGGAACCTTCGTCGATCAATGATCGAGTTTGGCAGCGACAGCAAGTAATCAACTACTGGAACCAGCGAGTAGAATTGAACAAAGCGCGCTGGAATGCCGAGATGCGTGAAACATTCGAACGCAACCTGAAGGTGATCGACGAGGCCGTTAGTCAATCGCTGAACGAACTGAACCGAAATCCGCATGATGAGATTTCTGAGCAGATGCTCAATGAATCACTAAACGATAAACTGGCGTTGCTCAAAGAGTTTTCCGACTTGTGATGCCGCAGGTAAATTGTTGGAGACTCGTTTCTAAAAAAAGCCCCACTCTGATGAAAACCAGCTCGTTAATTTGGCGCCCATCACTTCGCGCGGGTTTGTGTTCTGTCGCTCTTGTTTTTGCCTTGCTCTGTTTGGCGGGGGTTACTGAGGCTCAGCAACATATCTCCAAACGCTATGCTGCCGGCAAAAATGTCCGCATCGAGTTGCGGAACATCTCCGGCACAATAGTGGTCGAGTCGTGGAACAAAGACGAGATCCGGCTCTCAGCAACCATGGAGTCTCCGAACGCGCACGTGGTTCCTAAACAAATCGATCAGAATTTGGTTGTCGATGTCATGAACGACAATCGTGGTCGTGGTGACGTCGGTGATGTGAATTTCAAACTCCAAGTACCGCTCAATTCGTCAGTCGATCTCGAAACGCGCCGTGGCAACATTTACGTTTCGAATATACGGGCTGGCTCCGTCCGCGCCCACGTTTCGTCCGAAGGTGATATTGAACTGACAAACATCGTGGCCTCTCAGGTCATGGCGCAAAACACGATTGGCAATATATTTTTCGACGGCGAGTTTTCACGTGGTGGCACCTACGAGTTTAAGTCCATGCAAGGCGACATCACCATCCGAATCCCCGGGAATTCTGCATTTCGCTTTGTCGGCGTATCTCCGGCGCGCAAGATTGCGTTGGGCGATTTTTGGAACAATGGTTTCAAAACGCAGGATGGTAGAAAGTATGTCGGCGACGTAGGTGATGGCCGCTCGTCTGTTTCAGTGACGAACTTTACGGGTCAGATTACGTTTATGCGAAAGTAGGGTTGCAGCCCGAGTGATCTGTGCGAAGACGGACGTGATGGATGCGTCCGTTTTTTTTTGTCGCCTTTTCGACGCCCAGGGGTCATGAAGTCAGTATCCGTCGCTGAAGAGCTTGGGTTGGATCTAGGCGTCGTATATTTCAAGCGAGCCACACGTTACCGCGATGTGGTACTGACTCATCACCTGCTGAGCATTGGATGTCGACGTTAACAATCCTTTTATTCACTGTTCCACTGATGTATTTTGTTTGCGCAAAGGAAAGGACTTTTAGTGTCCAAACTGAAACTTATTCACTTAACCTTCATGGTGTACGCATTGCTCCTTCCTTTCACGGATAGAATTCCGCGCCCCTTTCAAAACAACAAGACCACTCCAGCTGTCAATCTTCTCAAGCGAACCGCCACCCGCCACGAAAACCGGCGTTTCGGTTACGGTGGCACGATCACTATCCTCGGCGCACCAAAGGGCTCGGTGAAAGTCGAGGGCTGGCAACGTAACGAAGTTGATCTCACTGCCGACCTCGAATGGCAAGCCGAGACTGAGGCGGATCTGGGTTTACTGGTTCCAGTCAACAATTTTGTATTTGACGAGGACAGCGATCACCTACGGATCCTCACCACTGGAACTCACGACCGAGCATTCATGAAGAAAGTTACCAAGAACTTTCCCAAGCGGCTTCTTAATCTGCCCTGGAAGATCGATTACCGGCTACGTGTCCCTGCTTCCGCCGATGTTGAGATCGATACCGGCCACGGGCCCATAACGGTGTCGGGAGTTGAAGGAGCGTTGCGAGTAAATGCGACCGAAAGCGAAACCAACTTGGCACTGACTGGCGGCACCGTGCAGGTTACGATCGCCGCCGGAAATGTGAATCTGTCTATACCCACCCGTAGTTGGCGAGGTGGTGGAGCGGAGATTCGCATTGCTGCCGGGGTTCTGAATGTCGATCTGCCAGCTGGCTTTAACGGCGATCTTGATATGGACGTGTTACGAAACGGGAAGATTGTGAATACCTACGACCCGTTGGAGACACGCGAGAAGCAGGGAATTACTGAGCGCACAATTCGCGCGCGCGCCGGATCGGGCGGGGCGTTTTTTAAATTCACTGTGGGGGATGGAGTGATCAATCTTAAGAAGAGTGGTCAGTAGCAAAGCCGAGCTTTGTGCTTCGTGCTTTGAGCTTTCTGCTTTGGCCGTCTAGAATGTGCGCTCTTGTCTTAAATCCAAAGTACAAAGTTCAAAGCACAAAGCTCAACTTAAGGATGAGTATCAAATCAGACAAATGGATCCGTCGCATGGTCGACGAGCAGCGAATGATCGACCCGTTTGAACCAGGTCAGGTTAAGGAAATCGAGGGCCGGCGCATCGTATCTTATGGCACGTCGAGTTATGGATACGACATTCGCTGCGCAGATGAGTTCAAACTGTTCACGAACATCAATAGCACGATCGTCGATCCAAAAGAATTTGACGAGAAAAACTTTGTCGATATCAAGGGAGACTCGGTAATCATCCCGCCAAACAGTTTTGCGTTGGCCAGAACAGTTGAATACTTTCGTATACCACGCAACGTGTTGACGGTTTGCCTTGGCAAAAGTACTTACGCTCGTTGTGGGATATTGGTCAACGTGACGCCCTTCGAACCTGAGTGGGAGGGCTACGTCACATTGGAATTCTCAAACACAACACCTCTGCCGGCGAAGATCTACGCGAACGAAGGTGTGGCGCAAGTAATCTTCTTTGAGTCTGACGAAGTATGCGAGACGTCATACAAAGATCGCGGTGGGAAGTATCAGGGACAGCGAGGTGTGACGCTTCCGAAACTCTAAATGATCTGACGATAGTTTCTGCCAGGGTAGCCGCGAAGCGCGGCAACCCTGGGCTCTGGGACATCACCGCTTCGCGGTATCTTTTTGGACTTGAACATCGTTTCCTCTTAATTCCTTTTGACTCCAAAAACAGACGAAATGGCTGCGCCAGGACAAGTATCCTCTAGTCGATCGACCCTCAATTTCAAATGCCTGGACCCACGAGCTATATTGCCAACGCGCGGAAGTGCAGCCTCCGCTGGTTTGGATCTTTATTCGATCGAAGACATCACAATCGCGCCTCGACAGCGAGTGCTCGCGCGCACTGGTTTGGCAGTGGCTGTGCCACCTGGTTTTTATGGCCGGGTCGCCCCACGCTCAGGCCTTGCTGTCAAAAATGGATTGGATGTTTTGGCAGGAGTTATAGATTCTGACTATCGAGGTGAAGTCTGTTGCGCACTTCTTAATACAGGTGATGAGCCTTTGACGTTGCCACAAGGGAGTAGACTTTGCCAACTCATCATCGAACAAATAATTACACCATTCCCGGCCTGGACTGACGATCTCGATAAAACCGATCGAGGTGACGGAGGATTTGGCTCTACTGGATAAATGGATAAATCAGAGCTAACCTCAACGTTCTCTGCGTCTCGGTGCCCTCTGCGTTAACTTTTGGTGAGGTCAGACAAAAACGCAGAGGGCTCAGAAACGCAGAAGACACAGACCAACCTTTTTCGAAATCTCAAAAGGAACAAACACAGAGTGAAGCATAAACATTCGTACTTCAAGGGGGCGCAAAACCGTCTGTGGGCCTCGCTGCTCGCAATTCTCTTAATCACGCCCAGTGCAGTCTCCCAGCAAGCCACTGCCGTAGCACCATCCACTTCGCTCTCTACGACGGAACAGCAGCTCGTAAATAGTCTGAAAGTTGAAACGATTCGTGAAGTGGTAACTGCATTATCGGCGGACGACATGGAAGGCCGGGGTACCGGTCAACCGGGTGGCGACAAAGCGGCGACCTATATTGCTGATCGTTTTCAGAAACTCGGTCTCAAACCATTAGGTGAAAAGGAATCGTACTTCCAGCCGATCAGATTCAAAGAGCAACAGGTTTTGCCTGAAACATCGGTGAGGGCTGGTAACGAGACGTTGAAACTCGGTCCAGACTTCTATGTGAGTCCACCTCTCACCGGTGAAAAGAGTGTAGGCGGACAGCTGGTGTATGTGGCTTACGGATTGACGTTGAATACACCTAAACGAAACGACCTGGCCGGTATCGATGTAAGCGGGAAGATCGTCGTCCTGTTGGAGGGACCACCGAAAAATATAAACAAAGAGTCATGGAAAAAAGTCCACGCTCAAATTGACGTGATCAGGAATCTCATGGCGCTTGGCGCAGCAGGTTTTATCATCGTCGGCCAGGAAGATATAGAACATCCATATTCCGAAATTGCCGATTATCTCAATCGGCGACGGGTTGCATTTGCCGATGAGGAAGAGATGCCCAGTCTTGTTCCTCCATTCATCAGCGTCAGTGACGCCGGCGCTGAGAAACTCTTTGCAGGTTCCGGGGTCACGTTTGCTCAGGCTCGAGCAAAGGCCGATCAGGATGGGTTTACTCCAATTAATCTAAAACAATCAGCCACGATAAATATTCGTCTGAGAAAAGGGCGTGGTGTAGGTAGTAACGTCGTCGGGTTACTCGAAGGCTCGGACCCTAAACTGAAAGCCGAAGCAGTTGTTTTCTCCGCGCACTACGATGCTTACGGACTCAGCAATGACAATCGAATTTATCATGGTGCCGCTGACAACGCCCTTGGGGTCGCTGAGATGATGGCCGTGGCCGAAACGATGTCACAGATGGAGACGAAACCGCGACGGTCGATCATTTTCATCGCCCTCACCGGTGAGGAGTACGGCGGCTACGGTTCAACGTATTGGGTGCAACATCCGACCTGGAAACTAAAACAAGTCGCTGCGGATCTAAATCTCGATGGCATGGGAACTGAGGTTTACGGTCCGGTGAGGGTGATTGTCGGCTTTGGTGCCGAACACTCTTCACTGGGTTCATTACTGAACCAGGTAGCAACGGCAAACGGTCTGAAAGTGATTCCTGATCCGATGCCTGAAGAGAAAGCTTTCTATCGTTCCGATCATTACTTGTTCGTGAAAAGGGGCATTCCCGGTTTGATGTGGTTGGGTGCGCCGGACGGCGATCAGAAAGTTTGGATCGACAGATTGAAGGCGTGGGAGAAGACTGATTATCACCAACCATCTGATGTGGTTCGCCCAGACTGGAATTGGGATGGCCCAAAGACTATTGCCATTGTTGGCCTGGTGATGGGACTGCGAGTAGCAAACGAAGAAGCAATGCCTTCGTGGCTTCCAAACTCAGTCTTTAACCGCGAACGAGGCACGGACAAGCCCGCCCCACCGGAACCGTAGATTCCTCGCACAGCGAGGCTGGCGAATACCAGTCGTTTTATCCGTGTTCATCTGTGGCTGTTTCGGACACCGCAAAAGACTCACTCTATAGTTTTTCCCACACGTTTTCCTCCATCCCGACGTTGCAAGGATTTTGCAAGACACATGTCACGAAACCAGTCGAATGACTGGCGCATCATGGAAGCGTACTTTTTGCAACCCCTGAAAACCGGACGACATCGTTATTTGTGTCTGGACCCCATTCAGGATTTGACGGTTCCTCACTCTTCTAATTGCGACGTTCCCCTTGGAAAAAACGGCAACTGGCTACTTGTTCGTCGCTGGCACAAGGTTTGAAGGGTGAGTCTGACTGGAATGGACTTTGGAGGATACGAGATGAGAACAATTAGAAAAACAATATTCACGACCCTGTTAGTTGTTGTTGCTGCTGTCGGAACTAGCATGGCTCAGTTCGGCGCCAGCAATGCGACGATTCAGGATCTTGTCCGCAAGATTCAAACCGACACTAACACTTTGCGCAGCTCGGCTCAGAATGCGGCAGATCGTGGAAACTACCGAATGAACAATCTGATTCAATTGCTCAGTGACTTCGACGCTGCCGTCGATCAGTTCGACAGTCGTCTTAACTATCGTCGAGCTACCTCTTCGGATGCACGGCTGGTACTCGATCGGGCCCTGCCAATCGATAGCTTTTTTGCTAACAACCGATTTGCGGGCGGCACGCTTGGCGACTGGCAAAGACTGCGCGGCGATCTAGACCAACTGGCAAGCACTTACAATTTGAATTGGCAATCGAGTCCTGGTGGCGCCGCCGGTTCAACTAACCCTAACTTGAGTGACATACAGCTTCGACAGTTAGTGCGACGGGTCGACAGTGGTACTACGACCTTCAGCCGGAACTTGCGTCTTGATCTTGATCGGCGTAATGCAAACGATCGCTATTCGATCGATCGGGTCCGTCAGCAACTCAGTTCATTTGAGACTGCGGTTGTGGACTTTCGAAATCGTGTGAACACTCGTCAAATTGGTTCGAACGACGTCAATAACCTGCTTCAGAGCGCGTCCTCTCTAAACAGTTACATAACTGATCGACAACTCTCGTATCAGACCGAAAACAGCTGGACGTCATTACGATCTGATCTTGACCGCCTGGCGAGTGCATTCAATGTGGCCTGGAATTGGTCGACGTACCCGGGAGGTGGCGGTGGCTACCCATCTCGCGGCGATCTATCAGGAACCTTCCGCATCGCCACTGGCCAGAGCGATGACGCGCGAAGGGCAGTCGACGATGCGACCAGAAACCTCTCACTCGCCGAACGACAGCGGGTGTACGACTCGCTATTACGAAGGTTAGATCCGCCTCAGATGTTAGCAATTGATCGCCGTGGCAACTCGGTGACTATTGCTTCGACGCGCGCTCCACAGATCTCCTTTGTGGCAGACGGTCGCGAACAAGTTGAGACAACTCAAACCGGCCGAACAATCAGGGTGCGCGCCCAATTGTCAGGTAACCAGTTGAATATTACCCGGACTGGGGATCGTGCTGACGATTTCACGGTCAACTTCGATCTCGCCGATGGCGGTCGGAGGTTATTGGTTACCAGGAGTCTTTACAGCGATCGAATTTCGCAGGCCGTAACCGTTAGAAGCTACTACGATAGAACCTCTGACGTGGCGCAGCTGAACATTTACGAAACAAATCGCGAATATCCGAGTGGGGCTGGAAACACTGGAGATGTCGTCGGGACCTTCATTGTTCCGAATGGGACTTCCCTGGTTGCCGTACTTAATAGTGATCTGACCACACAGAACGCACAGCCTGATCAGAAGTTCACGATGACGGTGCGTAGTCCGACTCAGTACGAAGGAGCAACCATCGAAGGCTACGTCAGCAGTGTGAACCGCGGGGGCCGTATCAGTGGTCGTTCTGAGATGACCCTTAACTTCGATACTATCCGCTTGAGTGATGGCAGAAGCTATCGCTTTGCGGGTATCCTCGAAAACGTGCGTACGCCGAATGGCGACGTGGTTCGTGTTGACAACGAAGGAGCAGTTCGCGAAAGCGATCAGACCAACAAGACGATTCAACGAACTGCGATCGGCACAGCCGTAGGGGCGATCATCGGTGCGATTGCGGGTGGCGGCAAAGGCGCGGCCATCGGAGCCGTGGTTGGAGCCGGCGCTGGTGCTGGTTCGGTCTACGTTCAGGGTCGAAACGATCTTGAATTGATCTCCGGAACCGAAATAACGATCAGAGCTACAGGTCCAAGAGGCTGAGAAGGACCGGTAGTTGTGGATTGGACTAAGGAGGGCAACGTAACTCGTTGCCCTCTTTTTTGAAATGCGCGTTTTTCTCTGTGCACCTCTATGTCTTCGTGTCTCTGTGTTGACGAAGAACTTGCCCTACCACAGAGACACGGAGACACAGAGGTGCACAGAGAAAACCAGACCGAGACGAACTAATTGAGCGCGACGGTTGCGGGCTGTGGGAGTTTATCGATGACGAGCGTCAGTTTCTGATTGGTGTCGATTGGGCGTTTGTCAGGTGTTTGGAAGAAGAGAAATCCATGCCGCTTTGACTGTGTAGAATCCAGTGGCGTTTTGCGGTCGAGGGCGTACAAGCCAAAGTCTTTTTCAAACTGCTTGCGCGAATGTGGGTTGTAAAGAAATACGCCATTCGCCTTCATGATTCGCGAAACAGCTTTCTTCGGCGACAACAATTTCCACTCTCGATTCGCGCTGTCGCGTACCTGAAACCGGGCTCGTTTGAGTTCGACTGGAACGCCGCTTTGGAAACCCAATTCAATACGCACAGCTAAAACGCCGCTCAGAGGCAGGTTTGCTTCAAAGAGCTCCTGTGTCTGTTCGTCAGTGAACAAAGACGCGACGCGAACAGTAATGCCTCCAGCATCCACACTACGAGAGTTAGTCGGCATTGGTGGAAGATCGATGGCTGGCTTAACTTTGAAGAGGGATGTCGCGCACGAGGTCGATAGAACAACGATCAATACAATAAGAAGGGGGGTTGGGCGCCGGTCCATGTTACTCAATTTAGCACCGGAACATTAGGGATTGCCAACCGGGAACGGTATTGCAGATTGAAGCTTTCAGATTGCAGATTTGCTACTGTAGGTCGAGGTCTTAAAAAATCTGCAATCTGAAATCTTCAATCTGCAATACTCTCCTCATTGGCAATCCCTAATGTTCCGCCTAATATCTCAATCCCATGATTCGACCTTTTCGAGGTATCTATCCGCAGATTCACGCAACCGCATATGTAGATGAAAGCGCACAGGTGATTGGTGACGTTCATCTCGGCGAGGAGGCGTCTATTTGGTGTAACTGCACCGTTCGCGGCGACATTCACTACATCAGACTTGGTGACCGCAGTAACGTACAAGACAATTCAGTAATACACGTCAGGAATGGCACACATCCCACGATTCTCGAGGAAGAGGTTACGGTTGGCCACAGCGTAACCTTGCACGGCTGCTACGTTGAACGGGGCTCGCTGATTGGCATTGGCGCGATTCTGCTCGACGACGTTCGCATCGGCGCTCACTCACTGGTGGCTGCAGGGGCGTTGGTTTCGCCCGGCACCATAATTCCACCTCGTTCGCTGGTCATGGGGTTTCCAGCAAAAGTTAAGCGTGAACTCAGTGATCAGGAAGTTTCAGATCTGGATATTTTTTGGCAGAACTACGTTAAATACACTCGCGAATACTTGACGCAGATCCAAGCAAAACCGAATCCGGCCGGATGTGGGAGTCTACGATGAGTAACAAGTAGAACGGCGTTCATTAGGTCGATGCCCACCAGGGGGGACGGAGTGCCGCTCCTACAATCTTCGGGTATCATGACCGACTAGTTTTCAGAGCCTGTACAACGACAAGATGCCATCAAACAAGACTCAGCCAGCGCGAGGAATGCGCGACTTCCTGCCTGAAGATGTTCGCAAACGCGAGTACGTCATTGGTGTGATCAAGGAAGTTTATGAACGATACGGCTTCGAGCCGTTGGAAACGCCTGCGGCAGAAAACATTGAGACACTGATGGGGAAGTATGGCGAAGAAGGGAATCAACTCATCTTCAAAATACTGAAACGAGGAGTGCATGAAAGCACTGGCGAAGCCGACCTTGCTTTGCGTTACGATCTGACAGTTCCGCTCGCGCGTGTCGTGGCTGAGTATCGCGAGAAGCTGCCAAAGTTTTTCAAGCGCTATCAAATCCAACCGGTGTGGCGAGCTGATCGACCAGCGCGTGGACGCTTCCGGGAGTTTTACCAGTGCGATGTTGATGTATTGGGTTCACGATCGATGGTGGTCGAGGCGGAGATTTGTGCGGCCGCAGCGGAAGTCTTGACGAAACTTGGCTTTAACGATTTCTGCATTCGTATCAATCATCGCAAGGTTCTCACTGGAATTCTTGGCATTGCTGGGATCGCCCTCGAGAACCACGATCCGACGCTAATTGCGCTGGATAAGTTAGACAAGATTGGTCGCGAAGGCGTTCAGAACGAGCTGGTCTCCCGCGGTGTCGATTCAGTGGCAGCTCAAAGGTTGCTCGAGTTTTTCACCGAATTGACTGCGCTTGAACATGCCGCGGAGATTGCCACGGGTGAAGACCCGGACAAAAAACAGCACGCCCTGAATAAGGCAGTGCTGGGTCGCATTGTTGAGTTCGTTGGTGATAACGAGATGGGCTCAAGTGGCGTCGCAGAATTGCAGTCGATTCTCGACTTTGCGGACGCGGCAGGAATTGGAACGAAGTTGCGAATCGATCCGAGTCTCGCACGCGGTCTCAGTTATTACACTGGGGCAATCATGGAAATCAGCGTGAAAGATCTAGCGGGAAGTCTGGGCGGTGGCGGCCGTTACGACAATCTGGTGGGAATGTTTCGAGGGGAAGAGGTTGCCGCATGCGGCCTTTCGCTAGGTCTTGAACGCATCATGGTCGTAATGAGTGAACGGGGTTTATTTCCTTTTCATCTCTCCAAGGGCCCAGCGGACGTAATGGTGGCAGTCTGGGATGAAGACTCGATCCCAGCCGCGCTTACCCTCGCCAGCGAATTGCGAGCCGAGAGGCTACGCGTTTTGTTTTATCCAGAGGTCCGAAAGCCAAGCAAGCAGCGCTTCTATGCTCACAATCGAAAGATCCGTTCGGTAATTATTGTGGGCCCCAATGAGCTGCAAAGCGATAACTTCAGAATCAGTGACGAGCGTAAAGGTGAGGTAGTGCTGCCGCGTGAGAGGCTGGCCCCCACCTTAAAAGAATGGCTCGACGAAACCGAGACGGCAATCGCTAATAAGAAAGAGGGCTTTAAAGCCATCATCGAAGGCAGAGAGTCTGGGAATTAGTTTGCGCACGAATCGATCGCCATGGAGAAAACGCTCCGAGTCCTGAACAAAATGGTGAAGGATGGCGTTATCGAGCAGTACGCCATTGGTGGAGCGGTCGCGGCAGTTTTCTACATTGAGCCAATTAACACAAACGACCTCGATATTTTCTTTCACGTTAAAGAGTCTCCCAAAAGATTGGATGTTCTGGCCCCGCTTTATGACTACCTTGGAAGATTGGGTTACAAGACTAAAGATGAATCAGTTGAAATTGAAGGTTGGCCGGTACAGTTTTTGCCGATCTTCAACCCGTTGGTAGCAGAAGCGGTTGAACAGGCAAAAGAGATTCGCTTCAAGCGTACGAAGACGCGCGTGATGCGAGCCGAACACTTGGTGGCGATTATGCTTCAGACAGGTCGGCTGAAAGACTTTGCTCGAATACATCAGTTTCTGGAACACGGAGCAGTTGACGAAGGTCTCTCCTTGCAGTTTTAGCGCGACATGGTTTGATCGATGAATGGAACACCCGCTACGGAGAAGATCGTTAGTGAAAAGCTTTCCAGACGTTAGCCCCCTTCTCAAAAAGAAGGCCGCTCGTCGAAAGCGACAAGCGGAGCTTTCCTTTGAGGAAAAGATAGCTATTGTTAACAAGTGGCGAAGACTGTCCAAACAGATTCGCAAAAGCCAAACCTCCCGGGCCTTAGGTCGAGGTCGGCAGAAACCGAGCACAAAGGTCAATTAACACAATGTCTAGTGAATCTATAATTCAAAACTATCTTGCGGATGCACTTTCAGCATTCCGCGCTTACAAAGAACTCGCCGACAAGGCTATTGAACAAACTAAGGACGACGAGTTGTTTGTGAAGCTCGACGATGAAGCAAACAGTATTGCCATAGTAATGAAGCATATGGCGGGCAACATGATTTCGCGCTGGACCGACTTTCTTAGCTCAGACGGGGAGAAGCCGGATCGCAATCGCGATATGGAGTTCGTCATGGAAGCGGCGACGAGCAAGGAGGATTTGCTGGCATACTGGGAGCGTGGGTGGAAGTGCGTTTTTGACTCAATCGAACCGCTCAAGTCAGATGACCTCGAAAGAAAGGTATTGATTCGCGGTCAGGAGCACACGATTGTCCAGGCTATCAATCGGCAGTTGATGCATTACTCGTATCACATTGGACAGATTGTTTTCCTGGCAAAGCACTTTCGATCATCGGAATGGAGGTCGTTGAGCATTCCAAGGAATCGATCGGCCGAATTCAATAAGTTTTTAGATCAGAGTGGCGACCGCACGGCTGACAGGGAGAAACAGTTTGATGCCGTCGTCGGCTTTGCGAAGGCGGCGGAAAAGAAGTGAAGTTGTATTTCTCTGTGTGATCTCTGTGCCTCTGTTTCTCTGTGGTAAAACTAATCGAGGGGCTATTACACCACAGAGGCACAGAGACACAGAGATCACACGGAGAAAACCCTAACATGCACTGGAGACCTAAGATGTTCCTAGGACTACGAACCGCAGTCTACTACGTCGACGACATGTCCAGAGCCCGAGACTGGTACAGTTCAATACTTGGTATTGCACCTTACTTCGACGAACCGTTCTATGTCGGTTTCAATGTAGGCGGATTCGAGTTGGGACTCCATCCTGATGAAGGAAAGAGCAAAGGTGGAAGGACAGGTTGCGTACTGGGGAGTCGCAGACGCTGCCGCGTCTTTCGAACGTCTCGTCGAGCTCGGTGCGACCCCCTACGAGAATGTTCAGGACGTTGGTGGTGGAATCAAGGTATGCACTGTTAAGGATCCATTTGGTAATGTTTTTGGAGTGATTGAGAATCCAAACTTTGGGTCTTAGGGCTTTGAATGTCCGATATGATTTAGCTTGTCGTTATGCTTCTTCAAGCAGCCTTTTGTAATTCACGACGACAAGCTAAAAAAGCATATCGGACCTCCAAGACCAAAGGCCAAAACCAATGAACGCCACCTTCCACCACGTCAACGTAACTGTTCCCAAGGCTCTCGAAGACGCGGCCAAACATTTCTATGGTGTGGTGATGGATTTGACGGAAGTTCCGAAACCTCAAGAATCGAAAGGACGCGGCGGTGCCTGGTATCAACTGGGTGCGGTGCAACTGCATCTCTCAATCGAAGATGGACTCGGCGAGGGGTGTCTGAGCAAACGACACGTGTGCTATCTGGTTCCAGACCTGGCCGCGGCAGAACAAAAGTTTCGAGAGGCAGGAGTTGAGATTCTTCCGGATGATATTCCAACAGCCGGCGTGTCGCGCTTCTACGTTCGCGACCCGGGCGGGAATCGATTGGAGATTGCCCAGGCGGTCTGAATGTCCGATAAACTTCAGTTTGTCGTATTTGTCGGGCAGGCCCGCCTCCAGTTTTAAGAGCGCTCAACTTACACCCGACAAGCTAAAGCATATCGGACATTTATACTCATGTTAGATAACCTCGGAAACCTTGAACGTACGCATTCCTGCGGAGCACTGCGTACCAGCGATATAGGCAAGCAAGTGACTTTGATGGGTTGGGTCGCCAAACGTCGAGACTTTGGCGACCTGACATTCATAGATCTTCGGGATCGCGATGGTCTCACACAGGTTGTTTTCAACGCGAAAGACGCGTCTGCAGCGCACGCAAAGGCGAAGGAGTTGCGCGGTGAATATGTAATTGCCGTCAGTGGCGACGTTGTGACTCGCGATCAAAATACGCGTAATCCGAAAATCGCCACCGGCGATGTCGAGGTTCATGCCCGTGAACTATCTATTCTTAACGACGCGCGCACACCGCCGTTTCAGCTCGATGCAACGCCGGAAGGACTTGCGAGCGAAGACTTGCGTTTGAAATTTCGCTATCTCGATCTGCGAAGACCACAGCTGCAAGCGAATTTGCGTTTACGTCACCGCGTTCTTTCCGAAATACGGAGCTACATGTCGGAGCAGGGCTTTACGGAGATCGAGACGCCAATTCTTATTAAGTCGACTCCAGAAGGCGCACGCGATTACATCGTGCCGGCCCGTGTGCAACCGGGAAAGTTTTTTGCCTTGCCGCAATCACCTCAACTTTTCAAACAGTTGTGCATGATCGCCGGGCTGGATAAGTACTTTCAGATTGCGCATTGTTTCCGTGATGAAGATTTACGTGCTGATCGACAACCGGAGTTTACTCAGCTCGACGTGGAAATGAGCTTCGCGACGCCAGATCAGGTTTACAACTTGATTGAAGGTGTCTTCGCGAGAGTGTTCAAGCTGATTGGAGTTAACTTGACGGTGCCATTTCCGCGGCTGACTTTTGAAGAAGTGATGAGGCGGTTTGGTTCCGATAAACCCGACTTACGCATCATTGGAATGGAACTACAAGACCTGGCTTTGGCATTGCAAGGAACTGAGTTTCCGCCCTTTGCTTCTGCCATCAGCTCGGGTGGTCAGGTCAAAGGTATTGTGGTTCCCGGCGGAACCGCACTTTCGCGAAAGGTACTCGACGAGCTTCAGGAGTTTGCTAAACGTTACGGCGCCGCAGCCCTGGCATGGATCAAATTGGGGGATGATCTCAGTTCTTCGTTACTCAAAGCGCTCGGACCTGAGGTCGTTGCACGTATCGCCTCGGTGGCTGGAGCGAATCAAGGCGATGCAGTATTGATTGTGTCGGGCAAACCGAAGGTCGTGGCGGCAAGTTTGGGAGCTTTGCGTAACGAGGTTGCGAAGCGTGAAAGGTTGATACCCGAAGGCTACGCGCCGTTATGGGTGACTGAATTCCCAATGTTTGAATTTCACGAGGAAGATGGTCGTTACTATTCAATGCACCATCCTTTTACGTCACCCGTCGATGACGATCTAGAACTCCTCCGACGAGCTGTGGAAGGCGGCGAAACCGAACTCCTTGCGAAGATTCGGACAAAGGCTTACGACCCGGTCATCAACGGTGTTGAGATGGCTAGCGGATCGATTCGTATCCATCGCCGTGATGTTCAACGATTGGTATTCAAAGCCCTTGGTATGACGACTGAAGAGGCGCGAGAGAGGTTTGGTTTCTTTCTTGATGCACTCGAGTACGGCACACCACCGCATGGAGGCATTGCGCCTGGTATAGATCGGATGATGATGGTTCTAGCCGGGACGGATAACATGCGTGACGTGATTGCGTTTCCCAAAACGGCATCGGCTGCGGATCTGATGATTGATGCACCTGGTGAAGTTGATCCGAAACAGTTGGATGAGCTGCATTTGAAGATAGTCGAGGGGTGATAGGGGCAGTAGCCCGACTGTAAAGAGAGGCAGGTGCGAAACGGTTCGCATGCGAATGCACAGCGATTGGCTCGTGCGGTAAAAACCGGAGTTCGAATAGCGGCCGGCTCGGACGAGTACTACAACATCCCCGGAAGAAGCCGCGGGCAAGCAAGTCTGTTGATGTTTAGGGCCTACTCGGGTGCGGGGATGAGCCCAATCGAGATTCTTCGCGCCGCGACGATCAATGCGGCCGATTTGTTGGCAGGCGATCGCGCATTGTTTGGCGCCATCGAAGAGGGCAAATTTGCCGATCTCATCGCGGTGTCAGGCGATCCGCTAAAGGACATTACAGAGATGGAAAAAGTTCGCTCCGTTATGAAGGGCGGCGAAGTGATAAAGAATGAACTTAAGCGATGAGCCCTTGTGCTTAGTGCTTTGTTTTTTGCCCTTTGTTCTTTGTGCTTTGTAGTTTGTACTTTCTGTTTGCGACAAAGGGCGCGAATCAAAGTACGAACACGACGTACAAAGCACCGCAAAGCACCTCGACCCATGCCACTCCTTGAGCTTCGAAGCGAACATCTCACCACAATCATCGCTCACGCGTGCGAAACGTCTCCGGCGGAATGCTGTGGCTTGATTGGCGGTGTCGGAACCCAATCAAAAACGGTTTATCGTCTTCGCAATGTCACAGCAGACCCTGAACTAGCGTACGAAGCTGCGCCTCAGGAGCTTTTTGCCGCACAACGACAAATGCGCGAACGTGGCGAAGGTTTGCTCGCCATCTACCACTCACATCCCCGCTCGAATGACCCCAGCCCATCTGAGACCGACGTGCGCCTCGCTTACTATCCTTCAGCGACATATTTAATTGTTGGCCTCGGCGCTGAGAAACCTGTAGTTAAAGCGTTCAAAATTTCTGAACGCGAACAGTGTTGGCAGCAGGTTGAGTATGTGATTACGGACTAGTAAGATTGAAACTGCTCCGATTTAGAGTTCGTAGAAGTTACTGATGGAAACAAAGAAGGGTAAATACGATACAAATCCGCTCGACCCGGATGTTGAACGTAAGGCTGAGGAAGAGTGGGGTGACGCGGCTGGTTCACCAACCTCGGAGTGGGTTCAGGCGCCAACTCGACCAGTAACAAATTCACCCGACGAGAGTTCTCGTCAAAATGTTTACTCCGAAGCGCCTACTCGCCGTTACGATAATCCTCCGCTCGAAGCACCGTATCCATCCATATTTGTTCCGCCAACGTACGCGCCGCCAGCTCAGTATCAGCAGCAGCAAGACGTCTATCAGGCGCCCGTTAGCAACAGGCCGACCTCACGACCAGTGCTGGGCATCGGTATCCCTGAAAAATGGGCCATCATGTTACCCTATGCGCCGTTTTATATTGGTTTGATTTTTTCCCTTCTGGAGTTGTTCCTTGTTCCCCGCAAAGAAACCAAAGTCAGATTTCACGCCTCACAAGCCCTCGCCTTGCACATCGGGATCCTGATAATTCATACCTTATTCGGAGTAATCAATTCGATTACTGATAGTTCCCTCGGCGGATTGTTGTTCAAGCTGGCCGCCTTTGTCTTTCTGGTTATCTCTATGATTAGGGTTTGGCAGGGTGAGATACATCGCATTGCTCCTTTAGCTGAACCCGCCCAATGGTTCAATGAACACATCGAACCGCGGAATCGAGGCTAGCCGGGCCGGTGGCATCTTCGTTGCTTAGGAACAGAAAGAGGCCGGCAAATTGCGGACCGGATCATCGGTTTGTAGAGACGAGCACGAAGTGAAATGGTTCTTGGCAGTGTATGGTTGTTGCGTTTTCGTGCAACCTTGCCGCAAAAGGGATAGGGAATTTTAGACAACCTCAAGTGGATGGAATCATCAAACTAACGCATTGCGTTCGGCGCTCTCAGGTGGAGGTAATGATGGAAAAAAGGCGAGTAGACAAGCGAAAAAGTTTGGTTGTAGGGGTCACGCTTCTCGCGTTGTTAGTTATGCCACTGTCGTTGGTGGCGCAAACCCAAATCAAATATCACAGCAACAAGTTTAGCCCGCAGGAAGACTTCAAGGTTGGCCGGCAGGCGGCACTAGAGGCTGAACAACAGTTTCCGTTGCTTCGTGACGAGGATGCACGCAGCTATGTCGAACGTGTGGGACAACGGCTGGTTAGGGGCATCCCATCGGAGTTTCAGCATCCCGAATTCCAATACTATTTCAAAGTAATAAATGCCAGCGACATCAACGCGTTCGCGCTTCCCGGTGGGCCGATGTACGTGAACCGCGGCATGATCGATGCCGCGCGTAACGAAGGTGAGATGGCTGGGGTAATGTGCCACGAGATCAGCCACGTCGCACTACGACATGGCACTGCACAGGCAACGAAAGCACAAAAGTACAGTGTTTTAGCCGGCATCGCCGGAATCGCAGGAACGATTCTAGGTGGACCAGGAGTTGGTCAACTAGCACAGGCACCGTTTGCCGTCTACTTTCTAAAGTTCAGTCGCGAATACGAAACTGAGGCCGACATCCTGGGCGCGCGCATCTGTGCTAACGCGGGATATGATCCGCGCGATCTCGCAAACATGTTTCAGACGATCGAACGGCAGGGCGGTGGTGGTGGTGGTTTCTTGAGTGACCATCCGAGCCCAAAGGATCGTTATGCGCGAATCAATCAGGAAGCCCAGTATCTCCGGGTTACGAATCCAGTGCGTGATACGCGAGAGTTTGCTCGCGTCCAGGAACGTTTACGCAGTCTTCCTCGCGCTCAATCGATGTCTGAAATCGCGCGCAGCGGTCAGCGCTATCCGACTGGCGAATCAACCGGCAACTATCCGAATAATGTGCCTAGTGGTCGCGTGGAATATCCATCGAGTCGGTTTCAGACTTACAGGATTTTAAATGGCGTCCAGGTAAGCGTGCCAAACAACTGGCGACAGATTGGTGAATCAAACTCCGTGTGGTTTGTTCCTGAAGGTGGCTACGGCCAGTACAACGGGCAAGCTGTCTTTACTCACGGCGTGAATTTCGGCGTTGCGCAAACGAGCAACCGTAATTTACAACGTGCAACCGACGAGTTTGTTAACAGTCTCGCTCAGGGAAACAACAACTTGCGTGCGAGCAGTGGCTACCAGCGAACGACACTCGGCGGACGTACAGCTTTGTGGACCTCGCTAGGCAATACCAACGAGGCTACAGGTCGTCCTGAGAACATTCGTCTGATCACGACGCAGCTGAGCAATGGTCAATTGTTCTACATGATCGCCGTTGCGCCACAGAATGAGCGTAACTTCGAGAATGCGTTTCAGAGTGTCGCGAACTCTGTGAGGATTAATAATTAGAGAGTTAGGACAGAATCATTTTCCATATCTCATTTGACATTTTTCAATTTCCATTTGGGTGATCTTTTGGCCTTGTCTTTGATGACTGCAGCCTTTTAGCGTTTTTCAAAATGGAAATGGAAAAATGTCAAATGAGATATGGAAAATGTTTCAGTCTATCCGTCAATGCTACGCCTCAGTCGTCTTTGCTTCCTGCCAGAGTGCTTCGAGATCGTCGATTGAGGTTTGATCGAAAGTCTGACCGCGGGAGTGAAGCTTCTCTTCGATGTAGTTAAATCGCTTGCGAAACTTTCGGTTGGTTAATTTCAATGCTGCTTCCGGTTCGACGTGCATGTGCCGGGCGATATTCGTGGCTGCGAACAGCAGATCGCCAAGTTCCTCTCTCACACGTGCATGCGCCTCTTCGTCTTTCACGGTAGAGTGATCTTTGATGGCCGTGCGTAGTTCTTCAATCTCTTCCTGCAGCTTGTCGAAGATATCGTCGACACTCTTCCAGTCGAACCTTACACGTGCGGCTTTGGTTGAGAGTTGATGGGCCTCCATCAAAGCCGGTGCTTTTGAGGGAACACCATCAAGGATCGAGGTCTTTACGTCCTCGGTTTTTCCGGCCGCTCGTCTCTCTTCGGCTTTCATTGTCTCCCAGTTCAGTAAAACAGTCGCCGCATCATCTGCTTTCACATTACCAAAGACATGTGGATGACGCCGCACCATTTTTGTGTGGATTGCGTTGGTCACGTCGTCGATACTAAATTCCCCACGTTCTTTTGCAACCTGCGCATAGAAAATGATCTGAAATAACAGATCGCCAAGTTCGTTACGCAATTCCTGCGGTCGACCAGCTCTTGCTTCCTCAACGGCTTCGAAAGCCTCATACGCTTCCTCCAAAATCATTGGAGCAAGTGTCGCGTATGTCTGTTCGCGATCCCAGGGACAACCATTAGGCGAACGGAGACGGTCCATTAACGTTACGAGATCAGTGAAGGAAGCGGTCATATATTTGGCTTTGAACTTTGTGCTTTGTACTTTGAGTGTCCGATATGCTTTAGCTTGTCGTGATTCAATTAAGGGATCTTGCAACAATCACGACAAGCTAAAGCATATCGGACATTTCAAAGCTCGGTCTTACCTTACCAACTCAACTCAAACTCGTAGTCAGACGCGCCCCCCTTCGGATCCTTGATGCGGACCACCACGCCGTAATCATTATCACGCGAGGGCTGTTGCTCCAGAAACACCTGACCTCGACCCTTCTTCACTTTAAGGCTGACGTTTACTCGCCGCGAGGGTAAGGAATTATTGAAGTTTGGCTGGGCGTCGTAATAGGGTGTGCCACCGATCGTCTCAACGTCAGCTCGGCCACCACGAATGGTGATCCTAATATCGTCGTCGACTCGTCCTTTCCACGTCATTTGCCCGCCGCGTCCTTGATCGGGATAGCCGCCACTGTCATTTCCTGGGCTCTCTAGCTCGCGCGAAATGTCTGACATCAATCGCTGAATGTTGTACCAGCTATTTCGTTGCAGATTGTTCCGCTCGACGGAGCGTGCCAGTTCCTGCACAAAAGCATAAGCATCGCGCAGATCCTGATTGCGCCTGCGGTCGTTCACCATTTTGGAGAAGACTTGGGCAGCGCCACTGAACTGTTCACTCAACATCACTGCTTCGACATCAGTGCGATTGCTGCGAAATGAACTCGAATAGCTGCGATAGTTTGATTCGGCAAAGTCACCCGCCTCCCGCGCCAACCTGCTTGCGAGATCCAGGAGGTTGTTCGATTGGTTTTGACCGAACTGAGCGAAGGTTGTTTGCGCAAATACCAGCAACGCAACTGCGATCAGAAATCGTCTGTTAATCATGGGGTCTCCTTAGAATGCCTTTTATCGGGAGATTGTTAACGGAATAATTCCCGTTGGCGGTCAGTTGTGTCAATAGGAATTTAGTCGGTTTTCTCTGTGCACCTCTGTGTCTCCGTGACTTCGTGGTAAGCCAAGACCTGTTAATCACCACCGAGTCACAGAACACAGAGGAGCACAGAGAAAGAGTTACTGGAAGCGCTACCACTAGTCGCATAGATCGCGCTGTGTAATAATCCGTTCGCTCCAAGGGTCACAATCAACTCAGTCCCAACTTAATAGTTTCGGATTTGCTGAAATACGAGGCTCCATAGGAGAACCATCATGTCGAAGCAAAAACGCGGTTCGTTGAGATTCGCTCTGCTACTGCTCTGTCTGTTTCTCGGTTCATTTATTCAACTGCAAGCCCAGGAAAGATCCAGGGACATACTTGGCAGTTTGCGCTACCGGTATATCGGTCCGATGGGCAATCGGTTGACTTCGGTAGCAGGCATTCCGGGTGATCCGAATGTCTACTACGTTGGCGCTGCTTCGGGTGGCATTTGGAAAACGTCAGACAGCGGAGTCCATTGGGAGCCGATCTTCGACAACCAACCCGTGTCCTCGATTGGCTCATTAGCAATTGCCCCTTCAGATCCAAATATCGTTTGGGCGGGCACCGGTGAACCCTGGATTCGCAGTCATATCTCGGTCGGTGCGGGAGTCTATAAATCAACCGATGCAGGAAAGACTTGGCAACTGATGGGTCTCGAAAGAACCGGACGCATCAGTCGAATCCTGATCGATCCGAAGAATCCGGACATCGTTTTGATTGGCGCTGTGGGACACGCCTATGGTCCGCAACCGGAACGCGGAGTGTTTCGCACCACCGACGGCGGGAAAAATTGGGAAAGGGTTTTGTTTACTGACGAGAATTCAGGTTGTTCTGACCTGGCGATGGATCCTGCGAATCCGCGTGTGCTTTTTGCCGGAATGTGGACGATTGAGATTCATACATGGGGAAGAGATAGTGGCGGACCAGGTAGCGGCCTGTTCAAATCGAATGATGGTGGCGTTACCTGGAAACGTTTGACGGGCAGTGGTTTGCCGACTCGGACAACTGGGAAAGTGGCGCTCGCGATCGCGCGTAGTAATCCGAATCGCGTGTACGCATTGATTGAAACAGGCGATGGTGTGCCGCTAAATGGTAAAGAAACGGATCGGGGAAAACTCTGGCGCTCGGAAGACAGCGGTACGACATGGCGCCTGGTGAGTTATGACCGAACACTTGGTGGCCGCACTCATTACTACTTCCGAATGGCGGTTGCGCCCGACAACGAAAACGAAACCTACTATCTAACTGCTGGTTACGGCGTTTCGATTGACGGCGGCGAAAACCTTCGACCGGGAAGTTTTGGCAGCAGTCCGGGTGGAGACAATCACGACATGTGGATTGATCCCACCAACGCTAATCGAATGGCTATCGCCAATGATGGTGGCGTTTCAATCTCTACAACGCGAGGACGCACCTGGTATCGCATTCAGTTGCCGATAGCCCAGATGTACCACGTCACAGTAGACAGTTCGATTCCGTATTACGTTTATGGCAATGAACAGGACGATCCGTCATATCGGGGACCGAGTCGTTCGGGCGGCGGAGGTACTGGAGGTCAGATTCCTCGTAGTGCCTGGCATTCGGTTGCTGGCGGCGAAAGTGGTTGGGCTACTCCAGATCCAGTCGATCCAAACATCATTTGGTCGAGCGCATCCGGGTCTGGAAGTATTGGTGGGATCGTGGAACGTTACGACTTGCGTAATGGACAAGCTAGAAACGTCGAAGTGTGGCCGGATCAAACGAATGGATCACCAGCTGCAGGTCTGAAGTACCGTTTTGTTTGGACGATGCCATTGACAATTTCGCCGCACGATCACAACAAGCTTTACGTCGGGAGCCAGTTTGTGCACCAGACAACTGATGGTGGCCAGACCTGGCAGGTGATCAGTCCTGATCTGACGCTAAACGATAAAACCAGGCAAGGGTTTTCTGGTGGACTTACGGGAGACAACATTGGTGTCGAATATGCTGGGACTGTATTCGCCATTGCCGAATCTTCCAAAGAGGCTGGACTGATCTGGGCGGGTACGAATGATGGCCTGGTACAGATCACACGCGATGGCGGCAAGAACTGGACAAACGTCACAAAAAATATTCCCGGCCTGCCGCCATGGGGCACAGTCAGCAACATCGAAGCCTCGCGCTTTGACGCAGGCGCTGCGTATATCACCGTGGATTTTCACCAAGTGAACAACCGCGACCCATTCGTTTACAAAACCAAGGACTACGGCAAGACCTGGAAGTTGATCACGAAGGGTGTTCCCCACAGCATGCTGAGCTACGCTCACTGTGTTCGAGAAGATCCAACGCGAGCAGGTCTCCTATATCTCGGCACCGAGAATGGACTTTATGTCTCTCAAGACGATGGAGAAAACTGGCAACCGTTGCAAGCAAACTTGCCTCATGCTCCTGTCTATTGGATGGTCATCCAGGATCACTTCAACGACCTCGTCATTGCTACTTATGGCCGTGGCTTCTGGATTCTTGATGACCTCACACCAATCCAGCAAATGACCGCCACGGTGGCGGCAGCGGATGTGCATCTGTTTCCGCCGCGACCCACCTACCGTTTTCGTCAAGGAACGGTTCCGGTAACGATGTCGGATGATCCGACTGCGGGACAAAATCCACCTTATGGTGCTGCGATCAATTACTACCTGAAGACGGCGCCCTCTGGGGATGTGAAGATCAAAATTGAAGACTCGACCGGCAAAACAGTTCGCACGTTGACAGGCACAAAGACGGCTGGGCTAAACCGCATTAACTGGAACCTGGAAGGCGAGCCGACGAGGGAAGTGCGGATGAGAACTACTCCCGCTTATGCTCCCGAGATTCAGATGGGCGCTGATGGAACGCGAAACGCACCTGGTGCGCCGCGTATGTCACTCCTATTGCCGCCGGGCACTTACACCGTGAAGTTGACAGTTGGTGATCAGGAACGTGCTCAGCCCTTGATTGTGAAGAAGGATCCCAATTCTGAGGGCACTGAGGCGATGATTACGACGCAGATGCAGATGTTGCAAGAGTTGCGGCAGGAACTTGACAGTGGTGCGGAGATGGTCAACCAGATTGAATTCATGCGCGCTCAGCTATACCAGTTGGCCAACGTAGTTGGTGGCGGTCCAAATGCTTCGGCAATTAAGACCGCAGCTGACGACCTGGATAAAAAGCTGATTGATATTGAGGAGAATCTAATTCAGCGAAGATTGACGGGACAGGGCCAGGACACAGTTCGTTGGCCACCCAAGCTCTTAAGCAAGATTAACTATCTGGCGAATGGACTTGCGGGTTCCGACTTTGGACCCACAAATCAGCAGCGCGAAGTCCACGCGTTGTTGAAAGAGCAGGTGACAACGGTTCGTCAACGGTTGGATGGTGTAATCAATACCGACCTGGTTGGCTTCAACAAGTTACTACGCGATCGCGGAGTCCAGAACATTATTGGTCGATTACCTTGAAGCGGGAGACCGATACTCCCCACTCCGCTAGGAGTCCAATGTTTATAGCCCGCAGCAGAATAGAAGTCCCAGCACTCCGTCAGGAGTGCAATGTCCAGTTTGGTTGCGGCTCCGCTGCGCTGTGAAGTACAGAGAGCCAAACTAGACCGAGAAATCTCAGACCTTAATATGGACAATGACGGCAACGGTTGTTACAACAATAACCTCGTCGCGCGAGATAGTCAGACGTGAAGACCATCAAGTCGTTTTCAAAATAGTAGTCGAGACCCTCTTTCAATACATTTCGCAACAACTGAACATCGACTAATTGAAACACGCCGTCCTTGCCTGCCAGCGAAGAGTCCGTAAAGAGTTCTGGGTGGATCAATTGGGCCAGGAGCTCCGCGCCTTCGACAACTCGTGGACCGGGTCGCGCGAAGTATGAATTGGCATCGACAGCATAAACACGTCCATTGCGAACGGCCGGCAGGTTGAAGAAATCAGAATCGACCGAGTTGAAGGTATTCCATATCTGCTTCATAGTCTGCCGCAGGTTGAATCCACATGGCATGATGATTAATACCTCGGGAGACCAATCAACTATCTCTTGCCAGGAAACGCGGATGGATTCCCCGCGCTCCCGTCCGAGTTCATCAACACCACCGGCAATCTTGACCAGCTCCGGCACCCAGTGGCCACTGGCGTACACCGGATCCAGCCATTCCATACAGAAAACCCGCGGACGATGAGATGCCGTCCTAGTTGTTGCTGACAGCATCTCAAGTTGCATTTCACAACGCTTGATGAGCGCCTCTGCTTCTGGTATCCGGCCAGTGGCTACACCCAAGTCTCGAACATTCTCGAAGATCTCAGCGAGAGACTGAGGCGTCAACCAAAGAATCTGTGGCGCTTTTGGCAGAGCTTTTAATACTTGCGCTACCTCATTTCCGGAAGGCGCACAGACCTGGCAGAGGTTCTGAGTCAGAATGAGATCAGGTTCAAGCTCCCGCAGCCTTACCTCATCAATTTGATAAAGGCTCAGCCCTTGCCGCATTCGATCAGCCACGGCGCGATCAATCTCGCTTTGACTCATGTCCTCAATGGGCAGAACATTTCGCACGACGACTGGTTTTGTCTGTATCTGTGCCGGATAGTCGCATTCGTGAGTGATTCCCACTAATGAATCCTCGAGGCCGAGCGCACACGCCATTTCGGTCGCCGAAGGAAGAAAAGAAACGATTCGTGGCATGTGCTTAGTGTAACAGCCCGACGAAGCGCAAAAACAGCACAAAACAAAATGAAATCAAGCCTAAAGATTCGGCTGCGAGTTGCCGATAAGCCCAACGATGAGGTGTCTTACTCTTTTTGAAGCCCCAGCAAAGGACCGTTCTTAGAACTATGATTGCATCTGCTCAGCTTGATCTTGAATCGCTAATTGAAGTTGAACTTCCTCCCCTTCCCGGCGTCGCAATGCGAGTTGCGGCTCTGACCCAGGATCTCGACGCCTCAACCCGGAAGATAGCCGACGCAATTGGCTGTGATCCCGTTCTTGCTGCGCGAGTTCTCCGGGCAGCGAACTCTCCGCTCTATTGCTTTCAACGGGATATTACTGCTTTGCCCATAGCCGTCAGTGCTTTGGGAAACGAAACTATCTACTCACTGGTTTTCATGACCGCTGCGGCAGAAGCGTTTACCAAAGGTCGGCGCACCGCCTTCGAAAGAAATCTTTGGGAGCATTCGGTCGCTGTAGGATTTGCCGCGCGCGAGATCATGCTACTGCTGAAGCTGCGAGGATTGGAAGAGGGATTTCTTTGCGGCTTGCTACTTGATATCGGCAAGCTTCTGCTGTTACGTCACGATCCCATTTCTTACAAGCAGCTTATCGACGTTAACAGCGAAGACGAATTGTTGACTGGTGAATTATCACTCTACGGTTACACTCATGCTCAGGTTGGGGCACTCGCTGCCAAACGCTGGAATCTTCCGAAAGAGATAAGTCATACGATCTATTACCATCATCCCCATCCCAGGCTGATCAAGGAATCCTCATGGCCCGCGTCGTCGATGTGGCTGATTCGATTGCTGCCCAGGCAGGTTTTGGTGTGCGGTCCTCGGAATGCAATTTCGCAGAAGCGGAATCGGTGATTGCTTTGCGCTTGACTGAGGAGCAGGTTCAGGTGCTGATCGAAAAGACTCGATCGGGATCAGCGGAAGCAATTTCGATACTGAGCTAAACTCGTCTTGATCTCAGATCTCAGATCTCAGAACGATTTGATCCAAGATGCTTCAAATTTGAAATCTAAAGTTGAGATCTGAGATCTGAGATCTGAGATCTGAGATCAGGCCGGGCTTTCCTCCCTCTTTCGCTCTCGTATAGAATGCGCGCTGAAACTCACGCAGCGGAGAAACATTTAATGTCGCTTATTGGAGCCAACGAGCTCAAGCGGAAAATGCTAATCGCAATTGACGGTCAGCCTTTTGTGGTAATCGATGTGTTTTTTGCTTCACCGACGGCGCGCGGCGCCGCAACGATGGTGCGCACTAAGTTGCGACATTTGCTGACCGGCGCCGTCCTTGAGAAAAGTTTTCGCGCAAACGAAAAATTTGAGGAACCAGACGTTGAGTTGGTTCCTGCGTCTTATCTGTACAGCGACGCTGAGGGTAGTCATTTTATGGATGAGAAGAGTTACGAGCAGTTTGCGTTTTCAACTGCTGAGCTTGGTAACGATCGTAACTATCTGAAAGAAGGCCTATCTCTTCAGGTGTTGAAACACAACGGACAGCCAGTTTCGTTGCAGCTGCCGCAGTTTGTCGACCTCGAAGTGACCTCAACGGAGTTGGGCCAACGTGGTGACACCGCCGCTGGAGGAGCCACTAAGCAGGCAACCGTTGAAACTGGACTTGTTGTGCGTGTTCCGCTCTTTATTAAAGAAGGCGAGATCGTTCGTGTGAACACCCAAACTGGTGAAGTTGCGGGCAGGGCGTAGTCGGTGGATCTCAAATTTCAGATCTCAGATCTCAGATATCTCAGATCGAAAAGCGAGGATTGAAAATTGAAGATCGCCGATCTTGAATTGCAGACTGGTATCTTCGATCTGAGATCTGAAATCTGAGATCATCTGACAACTGACCTTCTTAATCAAAAGGAGCCGCTCAATGCATTTCCGAATACTCCTCTTGGCGGTCGCAGTTTTTCTTACGAACAATATAATCACTCAGGCACAGACTCGCCCAACCTTCACTGTGGGAACGGCAACAGCTTCGCGTGGACAAAAAGCCACCGGCACTATCGAGGTTCCAGCTGGCAGTGATGCTGCGCTGAGCATCCCGGTCGCCGTCTTTCATGGTGCTAAGCCTGGACCTGTTTTGGCCCTGGTCTCGGGGGCCCACGGAACTGAATACGCATCGATCGTGGCACTCGAGAAAGTCATTGGCCTGCTAAATCCAGCCGAGATTTCGGGTACTGTAATTGTCATCCCGTTGATAAATATTCCCTCATTTGAGCAGAAGGTCCCACACGTTAACCCTGTCGATCGCAAGAGTATGAATCGTTTCTATCCTGGTAAAATGGATGGTACTCAGACCGAACGCGCCTCATTTCTAATCACAAAACAGGTCGTCGAACAATGCGATCACTTGATCGATCTTCATGGTGGAGACCTTGATGAAAGTCTCAGGCCTTATGCATATTGGACAAAAATGGGGAATCTAAAACAGGACGAGATCTCGCGCGAAATGCTAATAGCATTTGGTCTTGATCACATCATCATCTCTGTGGACCGCCCAAAAGATCCCCAGGCATCGCGCTATTTGGAAAATACAGCGACTACGCGTGGCAAACCTTCTATTACCGTTGAAGCCGGTCACGCGGGTACGGTCGAAGCTGATGACGTCAATGCTCTGGTAGATGGCTGCCTCAGTGTGATGCGCTATCTCAAGATGCTATCAGGTCAACCGACGATGATAGAGCATCCTGTATGGATAGAGCGAGTTTCGAATGTGGTGAGCGATCAAACCGGAATGTTCTATCCGTTGGTTAAGCGCGGAACATGGGTAGAGCAGGGCATGAAGCTTGGTTATGTCACTGATTACCTGGGCAAAGTGATTTTTGAGGCGCGCGCACCATTGTCGGGAATCGTGCTTTACATTTGCGCCGTGCCCTCGATGACGAAAGGCGCGACGGTTGCTAATGTTGGCGTCTTGGTCAGATGATTTCAGACGTCCAATTTCAGATCTCAGATCTCAGATCGAAGACCGGGATCACCTACTTGAAATCTGCAATCTGAGATCTGAAATCTGAGATCTGAAATCTGAGATCTACGCTTTAATCGCCACCCCATGCTTCCCCGCCATCTTTCCGTCTCTGAACGCAATTTTGCCGTTCACAATTACCAACGCGATTCCGGAAGAAAACTGATTTGGATCTTCGACCGTTGCGTTCCCGCGGATTGTGGCTGGATCAAATACAGTGAGGTCCGCAATGGCTCCCTCCTCAAGAACGCCACGACCTTTCATTGCCGTGTGCACCACACTGCAGGGTAATACGGTCATTTTCGCAATGATCGTTTCGAGGGGCAGGTTGATATCTAGCGCGTGTCGAATACCTGTTGCGAAGCAAGCAGCACCTCGAGGGTGTGAATTTGCACGAGCCTCAAATTGAATTCCACCATCGGAACCGATCATGCAAAAGGATTCCCTCAAAGCAAGATCTACCGTTTTGTCCAACGGCATAACACCCTCGGGAACAGCCACCAGCTTCGACGACTTGCGGTAACGCGCAAAGCTGTGTGCGTTCAGCCGCTCAGAGCTACCAACCACTCGCAGATCGTTGTAGGAAATTCCATATCGTTGTTGCCAACCAGCATCGAACCGTCGGTTGTACAGGTAGGTGGCCCAGTAAGAGTAGGGATAGACACACGTGGTAACAGTAAGTCCCCCGCTGTTCGCAGTTCGAATTCGGTCGAGGGCGCTCTCCATGTGAAACGTCCCACCTGTTGAGTGAAGATGATCAATATGAACGCGCGCCCCACTATCTCGGGCCAACTGAATTGCCTCGTCGACTCCCCTTAGCTCATTGTCGCTCGAAGAATAACGCAGGTGTAGAAACAACGGACGATCGTACTTCTTCGCGAGCTTTGCGTACTCGAGCACTTCATCGTAAGGAGTGGGTTGGTATTCGAGGCTGTGCGATACACCAAGGGCGCCTTGATCGAGATTCGTTTCGACCAACCTTTTCCGTGCTGCAACGCTGCCACCTTGACCGCGAATTACCATTACGAAGGTCGACACACCGAAGTTAATTAGGTGCGGCAATCTTCCGAACCTTTGATAGTAGGAGCCGCAATCAGCACTGCCTCCATGCATCTGCAAAGCTGTTGTGACTCCGTCAGTCACTTTGTATTTTTCAAAAGTGTCGTAGGTTGATTCTGGATCTATTGAGTTGTCCGCCAAAATGTCGATAAATCCGGGCGAGACGATCTTGCCACTGATGTTCAGCGTTTCGAGACCCTGCAGATCGTTTCCAAAACGGATTTTTCCAGCTGTGTCAATTCCGACATCCATCGTTCGCCATTTGTTTTGGTAAAACGCTTTTCCTCCGTGTAGGACAGTTGCGAGTGATTGAGCCTCGACACGGCTCACAATCGGCTCACAGGAACGGAGGTTATTGATTGAGGCAACGAGGGGAACTGATAGTTGGAGGAAGGTACGGCGTTTCATGTGCGGGGGAAAAATATCTCTGTGTTTCTCTGTGTCTCCGAGTCTCTGTGGTTAGAGAAGTCGTGGAGTTAAATTTACCACAGAGACACAGAGACGCAGAGACAACACAGAGAAAAACTCAAATTACGGCGCACTTGTGACGCCCGATGACGATGTCGGTCCCAATACCCGATCAACTTCTGCCCGCAAATCATCAAGCTCCTTCTTCAAAACAGCATACCGTTCGAGTGCGTCGCGCCCGATCTTTTGATCGACATTCGCGGTCATACCTGCCAGGTACGTGATGTGTGCTTGGAGCCCTGGCTTCCCGTAGCGCACCGGCTCGGTTAACAGCTTAGTGGCGAGAGCATTCAAACTGTGTAGTTTTTCTGCGTCGGCTGGCGAGGTCTTGAGCTTGTTCTGCGAGTCGCGGACTCTTGTCACCAGTTGGTTAACACCTGTAACGAGTTCGCGCATCCGCATATTGTGATCAAACTGTTCCTGAAGATCCAAAAGAGTTACGCCATCCTCAGCGACTCGCGGATCGATCAAAACATTGAATGACTCTGTGAGCGCAACAGTACCGATCTTGAGTCTTACTTGATACTGGCCGGGAGGCAGTGTTGGTCCTACGTGGTGTCTAACGTCCCAGGCAAAACGATTCATGCCGGCAGTCTTAGTCACGCGCGGTGGCGGGGTAAAACGCCTGCCCGCCGGCGATGCGTCTGGATCGTCAGGCTGAGCGTCAGCACCTCCGCCGCGACCCCCGCGTGGAGGAGGCGTATCACTGTTATACGAATTCAGCACCGCACCTTTGGCATCCAGGATTTCAATCACTACGGTCCCGCTTGATGCATCCGGTAGGTAATACTCAATGACTGGACCAAGATTTGTCGGACTGACCCGCGTGCGGTAGGCATCGCGTGGTTTGAATAGTTGAATCTCAGTCGCTCTATTTTTAGAAGTCAGTTGATGAAGTGAGGTGATGTTGTCGAGAATCCAAAATGCGCGGCCCTGTGTCGAAATAACCAGATCTTTGTGGTGAACCTTGATATCTGAGACGGGCACGTTGGGTAAGTTCAATTGAAAGGACTGCCAGTGCGCTCCATTATCGAAGGAGGCAAACATCCCAAATTCAGTTCCGGCATAAAGGAGTCCTTCGCGATCTGGATCTTCGCGTACGACGCGTGTCGGCCAGTCAATAGGAATGCCGTTCTTCCCGTCTGTAAGTCGTGTCCAAGTTTTACCGTAATCGTCCGTTCGATAGATGTAAGGTTGATAATCGCCCAGTAGCCAGCGATACACGGCGAAGTATGCCGAACCTTTTCGATGTGGTGATGGATCGATGTATTGGACACGACCACCGGTTGGCAGATCTTTCGGAGTCACATTTGTCCAGGTCTTACCATTGTTTCGCGTAACGTAAAATGGTCCATCGTTAGCGCCAGTCCAGATCACACCCTTTTCCAAAGGCGACTCTGCTATTGCGTACAAGGTGCTGTAAAACTCTTCACCAGTAACGTCGCGAGTGATTGGCTCACCGCTCGCACCCTGACAACATGCCGGATGGGCGGTTAAGTCTGGTGAGATCTTTTCCCACGTCAAACCCTTGTCGCGTGTGCGATGTACATATTGAGAGCCGTAGTAAAGAACATCCGCGTCGTGTGGCGAAGTAGCCATCGGCGAAACGCGCTGCATGCGATAGATAAGGGCGTCAGCGGGATTGCCATATAACGATTGCGCGCCGATCCAGTAGTTTTTCTCCTGGCCGGTCTTGAGGCTCATAACTCCATATTGCCCTTTGCACGAACCATAGACGATGGCCGGATTAGCGGGGTGGGGCATGATAGGTCCGGTTTCGCAGCCGGGGCCCGTACGCCAGTCAGCAGTAGAAAACGGATCGGCTTGACTCGAAATGATCAACGTCGAGTTGTCTTGCTGCGCGCCGTAGAGCTTGTACGGAAACTGATTGTCGACCCAGACGCCGTAGATCTCTGAAGTTGGTTGATTCATCTGCGTTGACCAGGTGCGACCGCCATCAGTGGAAATATTCGCACCACCGTCGTTTGACTGAATCATGATCTGTCCATCTTTCGGATTGATCCAGATGTCGTGATTGTCGCCGTGTGGTGTGCGGAAAACTGAAAAGGTCTTTCCGCCATCGACTGATTTGAAGAAACCCTCGGCGCCGGCGTACACGACGTCGGCATTGCTCGGGTCCGCGCCCAAAGAGGTGTAGTAAAACGGTCGCTGAATTAATGAACCTTGCGAGTTGACGAGAACCCACGATTGACCGCTATCGTCCGACCGGTAGAAGCCTCCACCTGGTTTAGCTTCAATCAGCGCGTACACGCGATCCGGTTTGGCCGCGGTCACTGCCAGATTTGCTTTGCCAATCAAATCAGCCGGCAGGCCGGTGGTGATCTTTGTGAAGTGTTCACCTGCGTCGCTACTTTTATAAAAGCCACCGTCGCGTGAGCCACTGATGATTGTCCAGGGTTTGCGTTCGAGTCGTGACATCCATGCATAGACAACATTCGGGTTTCCCGGTTGGAGCTCGACATCCATGGCGCCGACACCCTTGGATATGAATAGCACGTTGCGCCACGTTTGGCCGCCATCCATGGTTTTGAACACACCGCGATCGTCATTTGATTTGAAGATGTCGCCCACGGCCGACACCCAAACGATGTCAGGATTCGTGGGGTGTATTCGTACAGCACCAATTTGTCCGGCGTTGTAGAGACCAATGAACTTCCAGGTCTGACCGCCGTCGATTGATTTGTACATGCCGCGACCGGTGGAGACATTGCTGCGTACACCGTCAGAACCTGTGCCGACGTAGATGATATTTGGATCGGAGTCGGCAACTGCAACAGATCCCATGGAGCCAAGAGGTAGTTTGCCGTCCGTAAGTGGAACCCACGTCGCGCCGTTATCAGTTGTCCGGAACAATCCCCCGCTGGCGACTCCCATGTAGAACGTCTTTGATTGGGCCGGAACTCCGGTGACTGCGGTGACGCGGCCACCGCGTGAAGGCCCAACTAGACGATAGCGCAGTCCTTTGAAGAAGGCTGAGTCAATGTTTGACTTTGGTTCGGTTTGTAAATTCGACTGACCTTGAATGGGAATTGAGAACAGAGCGAGAAGCAATAGAAAGATGGAACGGTGCATTGATCGTTCTCCCGTTGCTGGAGCGATGTTAGGAAAGATTCGACGACGAAGAATAAAGCTGAGAGAAGGATAAGGTGTCGTAGTGAAAGGATGCAACCGTACAGATCTCAGATCTCAGATTTCAGATTATTTCAGATCTCAAAACTAAGATCTCAGGTTGCGGGTGCTTTTGAGATATTTGATCAATCTGAGATCTACGAAGTGACTGGCGCAAACAGGGCTCGAATTCTGCGCGTGACTTGGCGGAAAAATCTGAGTACACGATGGAAAAGGAAGATCGAGACGCCGAGACCAACGGCAACGATTATGAATAACAGAATCGGAAAAAACACTGAGACAACTGCTGAACCGATCGCTATGACATCCTCAACAATACTAGCCACGAAGTTACTGACTGGTTCCGGACTCGCGTTGAGTACAGCTCTCGTCGCTGCTTTCGTTCCATGAGAGCTCAATGCAAGTCCGCCACCTATTAAGAGCGCAATCACCTGGATGCTGCGATCGAAGTCGCCGAATGCTCCTGCGGCGAGAACCGCGCCGGCGGGAACTCTGATGAAAGTGTGAATGACATCCCACGTGCTGTCGATCCAGGGAACTTTGTCTGCCACAAACTCGATTACATACAACGTGGCACCTACCCCAATCACCCACCAGTTGGTCAATACGTTTAACTCGCCCGGTAAGGGGAGGTGTGCAAAGCGACTAAGCAATCCCAATGTCGCGACGCAGGCATAGAGGTTGATACCGGAAACCCACGCCGAACCCATTGCAATTGCCAGTGTTGAAATTAGATTCATAACGTTCTTAATGTCCGATATGCTTCAGCTTGTCGTGGAGACCATACAAATGCTTCAGGGTACTTGGTGTGGCGACACGACAAGCTGAAGCATATCGGACATGGATTGCGTCCAAACGGTGCTTTTCTTACAGTGTGCACACAATTTTCTAATACGTATCGCACGGCACGAGGGTTCATAAGTTGTGCTCAGCCAAATAAGGACGCTCTGGTGCACTGAACCCCTTATGCCGGGCGCTGATGTGCACACCGTCAAAGAAACCAAACGGGCCGATGTCTCTCCTGCAGCATGCGCCAACATTCAATCTCGAACAAGCCACAATGGTCGCAAAGGACCTTTACGACATTGCTGCCGTTGCGAAGCATCTACCGAGTGAACGAGACCAAAACTTTCTGTTGACCACTCACTCAGGCGACAGATTCGTTTTGAAGATTGCCAATTCACACGAGCAACGAACTCTGCTCGAAGCTCAAAACGCCGTAATGAGTCATCTAAGGGAACGACTCACGTTCTGTCCCTGCGTCGTCAATGCCTCAACCGGAGAGTCAATAATGCAGATAGTCACTGAACGTGGCGCGCATTATGTTCGACTGGTTACTTACATTCCTGGCGAGCCACTGGCAACTGTGAAGCAAACTTCGGGGCTATTGTTTGATTTTGGCAAGAAGCTCGGAAGGCTAACCCGTGCGCTGGAAGACTTCGATCATCCTGCATTTCATCGGAACTTCCATTGGGATCTGGCGAATGGATTGAAA
>DASYRR010000127.1:0-29851 GCA_036004125.1 Pyrinomonadaceae bacterium
GTGGCAGATATCGCCGAACAGGAGTCTGCCGAGTGTGTCGTCATCTGCGCTCAACTTGAAGCAGAGCTAGTGGCGCTACCTCCGGAGGAGCGCATCGATTACTTGCTGCATTTGGGGGTCTCAACCAGTGGCGTCGACCGACTCATCAAAAGCGCGTATCACCTGCTGGGTTTGATGTCGTTCCTAACAGCCGGTGAAAAAGAGGTTAGGGCGTGGACGATTCCGCAAGGCACAAGGGCACAGAATGCCGCTGGCACAATTCACTCCGACATTGAACGGGGATTCATTCGTGCAGAAGTTGTTAGCTATGACAGCTTGATAGAGGTTGGTTCGTACGCAGCAGCCAGAGACAAAGGATTACTACGTCTTGAGGGGAAGGATTACATCATGCAAGAAGGCGACGTAGTTCACTTTCGATTTAACGTGTGAGGTTTGGCTACGACATTGCCGAACGCAGCTTCATCCGTTTTCAACCTGATCAATTAGCGTTTCGAGTTTTCGATCAGTGCGTTCCTGAGATTCAGCGAGTTTTGCGAATTTCGCGTCACTCCGCCGAAAGAGATCATCAGTTTCTCGAAACCGGCGGGCCACCTCTTTAAACTCGCGATCAGTCTCTTTAAACTTGCGATCAGTCTCCTGAAACTTGCGATCGGTCTCTTGAAACCTACGCTCGGTCTCTTGAAACATGCGATCGGTCTCCTGGGACCTCTCGTCGAGATTGCGCCGCATTTCTCGCGCCTCCTCTTCGGATCGGATCTGTGCATCAATCAGAATGGCAATCTTCTCGTCAAGTTCCCGCATTCGCGTGCGCCCGCGCTGACCAGCCTTAATCATCAACATCAGGATGCGTTCGAGCCGATCGTATTTATGGTCAGACATCATAGTTTGCTTCCTTTGGTGAGGGTGAGAAATCGAGCAATATGATCGCTCGAACTGCGCAAACGGGTCAAGGAACGAAGGTCTGATTTGAAGAAGATTCTGTGAGGAGATCGAGAAAGGGCAACCGAACTAAAACCCGCTCGATTGCCCGTCTTGGTCAGCGCAGCAGGGCACGAATTCCAACGAGGATCAGGTAACCAATCGCCAACACGACCGCAACCTTAATCAGGAGGATCGCCAAAAAAATCAATCCTGTGATGATGCCAAAGGTTATTCCAGCCAGCTTGGCCACTAGTGGTGCTGCCACCATAAAAACAAATAACCCGAGGAGAATCATCCCCACTATTCTTAAAACGTCTCTTGCGTCTTTCATCGTTAATCTCGCTTCCTTAATGCCCCCAGTTTATCGGATTTATCGTCCGCAGCCAGCTATACGAAGATCCTGGTAGCAGCGTTCCGTTGAAGATTTCGCATCATTTGCCAGATAAAATGACTATCTTTCGGACCGATTTCAAGAAAGGGCAGAGTCGCTTGTTTACGTCTTTTCGGTGATAATTATACATACTTTTGGAACTTATGAACCGCTGGGAATCAAGAAGTTTATTTAGCGACAATGCCCGCCATGAGACACCTGCTTTGGGTGCGCCGTTGGCGGAGCGCATGCGTCCGCGGTTGCTGTCAGAGTTTGTGGGCCAGAGTCATTTAGTGGGCGAGGGGCGTTTACTCCGACGGCTTTTAGAGGCGGGAGGTTCGCTCCCGTCGCTGATTCTTTGGGGTGCACCAGGCACGGGAAAGACTACGCTTGCTCGCTTATTGGCAGAGAACAGTGGCCTTCGTTTCATTCCATTGTCGGCAGTTTTTTCCGGAGTGAAGGACTTGCGGGAGGCTATTCAGGAAGCTCGGAAAGAAGAACACTATGGCAAGCGGACTGTTCTCTTCATCGACGAAATTCATCGCTTCAACAAAGGGCAGCAGGATGCTCTCTTACACGCCGTGGAGAATGGCACACTAACGCTGATCGGGGCCACTACTGAAAACCCATCTTTTGAGGTAAACAGTGCCCTTCTATCACGCTGCCGTGTCGTAGTGCTGAACCAGCTTTCCGAACTCGAAATAGAAACGATTCTAAAGAATGCCCTTACCGATCAAGAACGTGGTTTGGCGAATTCTCACCCCGTCATATCAGAACAACTCCTCAAAAGAATATCGCATTCAGCAAGTGGTGACGCCCGGGTGGCCCTAACCGCTCTCGAGGGGGCCGTCGCAGCAACCAAAGCAAATGGCGAAGGAGTACGAACCATCACGGAGCAAACAGTCATCGAGTCACTTGGTCGGGCACATTATGCGTACGACAAAGGTGGGGAAGAACATTACAACCTTGCCTCGGCTTTGATTAAATCGCTACGAAACTCCAATGTAGATGCTGCTCTTTATTGGCTCGCACGAATGATCGAAGGTGGCGCTGATCCCGTTTTCATTGCCAGGCGGTTATGTATTCTCGCATCGGAGGATATTGGTCTCGCCGACCCTCAGGCAATGGTACAAGCGGCGGCGGCGGCAGACATAGTGCAACTTATTGGGTTACCTGAGGCACTCTTCCCGTTGTCGCAAGCCACCATTTATCTCGCTCGGGCGCCAAAATCGAATGCAATAAAGAACGCCTACCACGCCGCCTTGATTGATGCCGAAGAGACTGCTCGCGAGCCAGTACCTCTCCACCTGAGAAATGCTGCTACGCCCTTAATGAAGCAAGTTGGTTATGGCAAGGACTATCGGTACGTCCACGAGGATCCGGCAGCAAAGGAAGAAATGGAATGCCTGCCTGAAAAACTACTAGGCAAACGATACTTCAAACCAGAAAGCACGAATGAGGAGTGAACGATTTTCTGAATGCATGCTGAAAAGACAGAAAAGGAACTGGCTTTCCTTCATGATCTCTTCGTCGCCCCGGACTGGGGTGAACGTTTCGCTGAACTGATTGACCAGCACGTAACAATTCCCATTGAGGGAAAGGCATTGTACCTGGGAGTCGGTACTGGCGGTCACGCGATTTCTCTTCATGAGCGCACCAGCAAGAGTGTCGAGTTTCTCTGCCTCGACGAAAATGTGGAATGCCTTGAGTTGGCCCGCGTCAAAGCAACCGCGATGAAGGACACGCTCGAGTTTCGCAGAACTGTGCTCGACAACTTGGATTTGGTCGACGATGAATATGATGTGGTTATCGGCAATGCCTCTTTGTTGCCAAGACAGCGCGTGACACGAATGTTTGCCGAAATGGTGAGAGTAGCGTCACCTGGGGCGCAAGTTGCCCTGACGCTTCCTACTGCTTCCAGTTTTGGAGAGTTCTTTTCAATCTACTGGGAGGCGCTACACAACACTGGGCTGATCGATCATGAAGGCGACGTCGAACAGCTGATCCTGGAGTTGCCCGCAGTGTCAGACATAGAAAAGCTAGCTGACAATGAAGGATTAACCCAAGTTGAGTCATGGACGAGCATTGAAGAATTCGACTTCGACTCAGGGGAACAGTTTCTCAACTCTCCACTGGTCTCGGAGTTCTTGATGCGGAATTGGCTAGCATCGGTGCCCGCTGAATCGAGGTCATCCGTAATGAAGGAGTTAACTCGTTTGATCAATGAAGAGCGGCATGAGGCGGAGTTTGCGCTATCAGTGAAAGCAACTCTAGTACTAGGTCGGAAGACTCACACGCACTAACAATTAAGAGTCGGAATCAGCCGCATTACTTATCCAAATCTTTTCGACCTTCTTTCTCGCCATCGTCTAGCCCTTCTTTGAAAGCTCGTTTGCTCTGCCCAAGGGCTTTGGCCAGTTGCGGCAAGCGAGTCGCTCCAAAGAGCAGAAAAATCACTATCGCAATTACGACAAGTTCCGGAGTTCCTAAGCCTCCGATCGCAAACATTGTTTCATTCATGGTTTCCTCTTTCAGTGGCCGCGGTTCTGGGCGACTACAACTCTCCGTTATCTGACTCGTAGAAGAGATACTTTCTCCAGGTTTCGTCCGCCCGCCCCAAGTACCGCATGATCTGGCGGTTGACGTGTAACGAAAACCCCCGAGGCCTGCGCATCAAATGCATGCCCGATTCTTCGGGGGTGCGATTTCCCTTCTTATGATTGCAACGCTTGCAGCAAGCAACAAGATTATCCCATGCTGACTCCCCACCACGCGAGCGTGGCAGGACGTGATCCAAAGTGAGTTCTGAAGGTGGGTACTGCCTTCCACAGTACTGACAAGTCGAATGATCCCGCAGCAGGATGTTTTTCCGTGACAAAGACCTTCGCTCAAATGGGATATGAATATATTCCGTAAGGCGGATTACTGCTGGTGCATGAATCGCGAGCTTTTGTGAATGAAGCATGTGCCCATTATGTTCTTCAATCCTGGCGACACCTTTGAAAATCATGACGACCGCGCGCCGTTCCGTGCACACATTGATTGGCTCAAACGAAGTATTCAGGACTAAGACGCGACCGTACATAAGTAGTCTGATATTACGCGAGGCTCAAAGAGAGTGTCAAAATTATGTTGCATTTGCCTTAACTTTAGATGCTTGGCGGAACTAAAGACTTTGTCCTAGCGGGCGGGCCGGGCCAGCGTGAGGACGTGAACCTCTGTAGCCCCCGCAGCTACGAGGGCGTCGGCGCAACTCGATGCAGTAGCCCCAGTGGTAAAGACGTCGTCAACCAGCAAAGGGATTTCTCCCTTAATTAACTGAGGGAAACGAACGGCAAATGCGTCCGTCACAGTGTCCAACCTCCCTTTTGCATCAAGTCCGGCTCGGTATTGGTGGGATCCACTTACCCTAACGAGGCTTGTTTCATCAACTACCAAACCCAGCCCGGGTCCAATTGCTTTTGCAATAACCAAAGCCTGGTTGAAACCACGTCGGGCCTCACGATCCGGATGTAACGGCACCGGTACAATTCGCGTCGCAACCCTTAAAGGCGGGCGCTTCGCAACCGCGATCAGGAGGTTGACGAGATGTTTAGGAACGTTAGGCTGTCGTTTTAACCGCAGCACCGACTCTCGGAGCGCACCTTCATAAACACCACAAGCACGCGCTGACGCAAATGCCTGAGACTCGCAACGCTGACATCGGATCTCTTCGCGATCAAAAGCCCGGATGGCTGGACGCGCCAGAGCGCCGCACCTCCAGCACATTGCTTCATTGCCAGCAAAAATTCGCGTCGCGTGCCAGCAGTCCACGCAAGCCGGTCCGTAAGTGCGCTTCTCAACACTACGACCGCAGATCCGACACGCCTGGGGATAAGCAAGAGTGAGCAGTGCGTCGTAGAAGACACTTGCAGTTTCCGTGAGGAACATTGGTATCAACTGAAAGTCGAAAGCCTCCCGAGATTCTCAGGAGGCCGTGATTATGTCAACCAGATTTTGATTTCTTTTATTCTTCGTCGTCGCCCAATAGTCCTCTTTCCTGCAGGTCCTGACAACGAACACAATGACGTGCCCATGGCACGGCTTCGAGCCTCTTTTCAGGCAATGCCTCACCACAATGAACACACTTGCCATAACCAGTGGTTTCGATTCTTTCGAGAGCCTCATCAATCAGATTGAGCAGCTGACGATCATTGTCAGACATAGATACCAACAGTTCTTTGGTATATGCATTGGCCGCCATGTCAGCCGGGTCCTGGGTGGCCTCAGCATCTCGCTCGCGACTGTACAATTCCGCGGCCTGCACCTGACCTACCAGGCCCTCGCGACGGCCCAACAGCTTATCGCGAAAAACTTTTGTTCGCCTCTTATCCATTATTCGTCTTAGTCCTCCACCCCAGCTAATAATGTTTGGAGTCGTTACTTCTGATACGGCAAACCGTGAACAATCGTGTAGGCGCGGTACAGCTGTTCGAACAACAAAACTCGCGCCATCTCATGGGTCAACGTCAAGCGCGACAACGACCAACGTTTGCCTGCTCGTGATACAAAGTCACGCGACAACCCTTGCGGTCCACCAATAACAAACGCGACCTCCTTGATACCATTTCCTTCCCAACCACTAACTTGCTCAGCTAGTTGTTGGGACGTCCATTCCGTCCCTTCGGGATCTAAAACGACCGTCAAGCAGCCAGGGCGGAGCGCGTCTGAGATGCGCTTGGCCTCCTTATCGATGCCTGTCTTGTCATTCCACCCATACTCCCTCAGTTCGGTAATCTCGAAGCGAACGAAATGTGAAAGACGCCCTGAATAATCATCTACAAGTTCACGTAGCCTTGAATCACGAGTCTTCCCTGTCCAAATGATCCGCAAGCGCATCGTTAATCCCCGGCAACCGCCTAACCTTTGAGCTGGTACTTCGCAATCTTCTCGTAGAGATTTTTGCGACTTATTCCAAGCACCCGCGCGCACTCGCTCTTATTGCCTCCGGTTGTCACGAGCATGTCAGCGATATAAGTCGCTTCAATTTCAGCCAGGCTCAGTGGCTTTGCGCGCTTGCGCTCGACTGCGACCGCAGCGATAAGACTCTGAGGTAAATGATCGACTTCAATGCGCTTTACGTTTGAAACGATCACGGCTCGTTCGACGATGTTGGCCAGCTCGCGCGCGTTTCCGGGGAACTCATAAGCACGAAGCGTTGCTCGCGCAGCACTGGATATGCCAGTTACGTTTCGGCCGTGTTTCGTCGCATAGTGGGCAATGAAGTGCTTCACTAATTGCGAAAGATCCTGTTCGCGTTCTCGCAAGGGGGGCACATGGATGTGGACCACGTTGAGCCGGTAAAAAAGATCAGCTCTAAATCCTCGTCGCTTAACAGCCTCTGCCAGATCGACATTTGTAAGTGCTATGACACGCGCATTCAGCTTGATAGTGGACCGGCCGCCAAGACGTTCAAACTCCCGCTCTTCAATCACACGCAACAGCTTTGCCTGTGCATCTACCGACAAATGAGCGATCTCATCCAGTACCACGGTGCCCTTGTTGGCAGCTTCCAATCGGCCCGGCTTCGCTTCACTGGCTCCGGTAAACGCTCCGCGCTCATAACCGAAAAGTTCAGCTTCCAATAAATCGCCCGGCAACGTCGCGCAATCGATCTTTACGAGGGGCTGCTTTGCGCGATTGGACCTGGCATGAATGAACGCCGCCAAAACGTCCTTTCCCGCGCCCGACTCTCCCGTAATCAGAACATTCGAAGCGGTTGCACTTACTCGCTCCGCGAGACTGACGGCCTCGCGCATTCCATTCGAGCGAGCAAAGAGTTCGATCACGATTCTCTTCTCAAAGAACCACTATCAACAAAAAGGCCTGGCGGCAATTCAACACGTTTTGACTCTCGCCAGAGACGCTCGAGGTCGTAGAATTTCCGGGCCTTTTGTTCAAACACATGAACGATGAAATCACCGTAATCCAACAGAATCCACTCTGCAGTCTTGTACCCTTCTATGCGAGCAGCCGTCGAACCCGACTTCTTTAGATTCTCATAGACCTCGTCGGATATAGCCTGCACCTGTCGCTCGTTAGCACCCGTGGTAATGACAAAAAAATCCGTAAAGCTAGCTATTTCGCGCAGGTCCAATACCACCACGTCAAACGCCTTTTTCTCAGCCGCCGCATGAAGAGCTGTGAGAACGCGCTCATCAAGTTGTTCCGGCCCGACGGCAGGTTGAATCTGCGTCCGTGCAATCGGTTGCGGATTGAGTGACTGTTCCTTAACTGTAGAATTAGTCTTCATTCGATTCCTGATAGATTCCATATTTCTCAATGTACTGAGCAACCGGCGTCGATACCAATTTCTCTAGTTCCTCAAATCGTCTCTGATTCGCTAAAGATCGAATCTGAGTTGCTGACACGTCGTTCATGACCACATCGGTTAGGAAAACACTCGTATCTGATCTGCAATCATCTAACTTCGCTGGTATTGGCTGTGAACGGATGTCTTTAACCCGATCACTCATAGAAGGCGGTCCCTCAACTCGATATCCTGGTCTCGTTACAACGATATGGTTCACCATCGTTAACAAACGCTGCCAATCTCGCCACGTACTAATCTCGGCCCACGAATCAGCACCCATGATAAAAAACAATTCGCTAGAATCACCTAAAACATTTACGAAATGAGCCAGCGTGTCCACCGTATAACGACGATCCGGGGCCTCAATTTCAAAAGTCGAAATCTTCAGCTTCGGATCATCCTGCGTTGCCAACACCAACATCGCGAATCGATGAAGCGGATCTGTTACCAGTCTGCCGATCTTATGTGGTGCAGTCTGGGCCGGAATAAAGAGCACTCTCTCAATCTCAAACAGCTCAGAAACTCGGCGCGCGATCTCTAGATGTCCCACGTGAACCGGATCGAATGTTCCGCCATACAGGGCGATACGCTTTTTCGCGCACATCTCGCTTACAAAACCAGTTCAACAGTCTCTGTTTTTCTTTCGGCCTTTGCCAATTCGTCCAACTTCACTGCAATCGCGTTTATCAATTCGCGAATGCCTTCACGTGTCACGGAGGAAATCATGAAGAAAGGCTTGCCGTTTTCTTCGACCCGAGCCTTCAGTGAGGCCAGCCGTTGCGGTTCATCAAGAGCATCCATCTTTGTCGCAACGACAAATTGCGGCCGACGTGCTAATTCGGGATTGTACGAGGTCAATTCATGATTAACGATCGAATAATCCGCGACCGTGTCGCGTCCAGAGATCGATGACACATCCACCAAATGAAGGAGCAATTTCGTCCGCTCAATGTGGCGCAGAAAGCGATCACCCAATCCGGCGCCATCGTGAGCCCCCTCAATCAAACCGGGGATATCGGCTATGACAAACGTGCGAAAGTCTCCAAGATCGACTACACCCAAGTGCGGCTCCAAAGTTGTGAACGGATAATCAGCAATTTTGGGTCGCGCCGCCGACACCGTCGAAATGAAGGTCGACTTACCAGCATTAGGAAATCCGACCAGACCGACGTCAGCAAGTAACTTCAGTTCCAGTTGTAGATCTCGCTCCTCGCCTTTACTGCCTTCCTGGTGATATCTCGGAGCGCGATTAGTAGAAGTTGCGAAGTGGGCATTGCCAAATCCACCTCGTCCACCTCGCACAGCCAACCAACGTGCCCCGTCGTGGTCCAGGTCGGTGAGTAGTTCGCCATTTTCAGAATCAAAGATCTGAGTACCGACTGGTACATTAACAACCAGATCGGCTCCAGTATGTCCCGAACGATTTGATCCTTCACCGTGCAAGCCACGCTCCGCCACATGACGCGGGTTGTAGCGCAAATGGAGAAGCGTGTTGAGGGAACCATCAGCAACGACAACTACGTCACCACCGCGGCCGCCATCCCCTCCCGAAGGACCACCCCTGGGAACAAACTTTTCACGCCTGAACGCGGTAACGCCGTTACCACCATTTCCCCCCTGAACGTGAATCTTTGCCCGATCAATAAACATCTAAATCAAAACGACGCCCGGGCGCGCAAACGATGTGCTGGCTCAGGCGTCGCGAATTTCCAAGGTCGATTTTCTACGCAGCAGTTTGCTCCAGTGGGTAGACACTAACGAACTTGCCGGCACGACCTTTGTCCTCGAATTTCACAACGCCATCAATCAGTGCAAAGAGTGTATCGTCTTTGCCTCGTCCAACATTGTTTCCAGGTTTCCAGCGCGTGCCGCGTTGACGGGCAATGATATTGCCGCCAAGGACTCGCTCACCGCCAAATTTCTTGAGACCTAAGCGTTGAGAATGTGAGTCGCGGCCATTGCGGGATGAGCCAACGCCTTTCTTGTGTGCCATAACGAACTCCGTAATAAGTGATGAAAGAAGAAGTCTTGAGACTTGGTTGTCACTCTAGCCAATTGAATCGATCTTTAATGTCGTGTAGCCCTGGCGATGTCCGCGCGTCCGTTTGTAGTGTTTTCTGCGCTTCTTCTTGAAGACAACGATCTTTTGGTCGCGTCCATGATCAACTACGGTGGCAGAGATCTTTGTTGCCTCAGACGCAGTTGTTAAGAGCGCCTCGAGCTCTACGGAACTTCCGGCATCGGCAGCTAAAGACGGGACTCTAAGTGTCTGACCTTCTTCCACCAGGAATTGCTTTCCACCGGTTTTGATAACTGCGTGTGACATATCATTTACCTCTCAGACGAGACGAATCGCCTTAGAAAAGTCGGTTATTATAGGGAACCAGCCTGGAAACGGCAACCGTGCAACACGCTCACGCTCCCACGGCGTTTTCCGCCCCATTCTTGCGACCATTTCTTGTCAGAAAGTACTCCATGAAATTGGTCGATATCTCTCCCGCCCGGAATCGCGGGTCATCCATGATCTTGAGATGGAGAGGAATCGTAGTCTGGATTCCCTCGATCACCATAGCTTCCAAAGCCCGCTTCATGCGCGCGATTGCGAGCTCTCGGGTGCGCGCGTGTACGATAACCTTGGCGATCATTGAGTCGTAAAACGGCGACACACGATAACCAGAGTAAACAAAAGTGTCGACTCTCACGCCGGGCCCACCCGGCAGATTAAACGCTGAAATGGTTCCAGGCGAAGGGGCAAAGGTCTCGGGGTTCTCCGCATTGATTCGACACTCAATGGCGTGACCTACGATAAGCAGATCTTCCTGCGCATAACCCAGGGCCTCGCCTTCTGCTATCCGGATTTGATTGCGAACAATGTCAGCCAGCGTGACCATTTCAGTAACTGGATGCTCGACCTGAATGCGCGTGTTCATTTCCATGAAATAAAAACGGCCACTCGAGTCAAGCAGAAACTCAACAGTTCCAGCGCTCGAGTAGCCTAGTTTCTTGCAGGCGGCCACTGCTGCTTCACCCATCGTCTTTCGCAGCTCTGGAGTGAGCACTGGCGAAGGGGCCTCTTCCATTAACTTTTGATGGCGACGCTGAATCGAGCATTCTCGTTCGCCAAGATGAATGCACTCGCCATACTCGTCGGCCAACACCTGAATCTCAATATGTCTCGGCTGGTCGATGTAGCGCTCGATGTAAACGCTTCCATCCTTGAAAGCGGCTGCCGCCTCAGTGGAAGCCGTCTCTAAAGCATGTCCGAGTTCCTGCTCCGAACGAACGATGCGCATACCGCGGCCACCACCACCAGCCGATGCTTTCACGATGACAGGAAATCCGATCTCGCGAGCAAGTCGTAAGCCCTCGACTTCCGACTCAATTGCTCCTTCACTTCCCGGCAGCACTGGTAGGCCGGCCTCCGCCATTGTTCGCCTGGCTACAATCTTGTCGCCCATTAGCCTGATTATGCGAGCCTGCGGCCCAATGAACTTGATGTTGCAAGCTTCGCAGATCTCAGCGAAGTAGGCAGACTCGGCCAGGAACCCATAACCAGGATGAATTGCGTCAACATTAAATATTTCTGCCGTACTAATGATTGAGGGGATGTTCAAGTAGCTTTGTGCTGAAGGTGCCGGACCGATACACGCCGCCTCATCAGCAAATCGAACATGCAACGAATCTCTGTCGATATCACTATGAACCGCCACAGTTTTGATGCCCATCTCTTTGCACGTCCAAATAATTCGACAGGCAATCTCACCGCGATTGGCAATCAATATCTTTTTGAATTTGCGCAGGCCTGACGACATAAATATCTTCCGACAAAAGCCAACGTCCAACACCTAAGGTTCACTGAGGCTGACTGCCCTCACGAACAGTAGATGCTGGACGATAAGACTGCTAACCCTTTATTCCAAACAGAGGTTGACCGTACTCAACGGGTTGACCGTTCTCGACGTAAATCTTCGCGACTTCACCGCCTACTTCAGCCTGTATCTCATTCATCAGCTTCATCGCCTCGATGATACAGACCACTGTTTCGGGTTCGACGCTACTGCCGATCTTTACAAATGGATCCGCAGCAGGTGATGGTGAGCGATAAAAGGTACCCACTATTGGAGAAGGAATTATGTGCAAATCCTGATCTTCCGACGCTGCTGTTTGAGCGTGGGCACCTGGATGGGCCGGGGTTGACGAAGCAGCTGGCACCGACGTTGTCGCTGGTTTGGTGCTTATTTGATTAACTGGCGCAAAAGCCTCGGAGGTATCCGGAATCACGCCTTCCCGCCGCAAACGAACTCGGAAATCCGCACGTTCGAGTTCAAGTTCTGCCAGCCCATTTTCCCGAAGCAAAGCAATTAACTCACGGAGTTCATCCATGTTAACGGAAACGCCTGGCTGAGTAGAGGATTCCTTTGCGGGACGCGACCGTCCCCGGCGCGTTGAGGTGTCCTGGCTAAGTTGATCTTTCGGAGCAGACATGAAAAGTTGATTGTTTCAATCGCCCAAGTAAAAAAGCGATTAGCCCCAAAAGACTCGGTTCGTATTGCCGAAAATCGATTGGGGCTCGTCCTCGGAGCGTTCTGACATGAACGCTCATCATAATCAACAAAACTCGGGGCTATTCGTCAGAGGTTGACGATTCTTCGCTTGCTTCGCCACCGGTATCTTCGGCCTTGGCCTTCTTCTTGCCCGATGCCTTCTTCTTGGTAGAGGCGCCTTTTGCTCGCTTCTTCCCAGCTTCCCGCGCTTCTTTTTCGCGTGGATTGTCAACAAGCTCGATGATCGCGAGTTCCGCGCGGTCGCCGTCGCGGTGTCCAAGTTTCAAGATTCGCGTATAACCACCTGGCCGATCCTTGTAACGCTCGCCCAGTTCACTAAACAGACGCTTCAGCGCGGCAACGCCAGCGGTTCGTTCGGGCCGAACCTGACCTCGCTTGCCAGCCAGCGCTGCCGCAGACATGTTGCCTGCGTGAAAGAAGCCGGCCGCCTGACGACGAAGATGAAGAACCCGCGCTTCCGACCCTTCCGCAGCTAAACTCTGTGCCTGACGAGAAAGCGTGATTGCACGCTCGACGAAAGGCCGTAGTTCTTTTGCTTTAGGCAAAGTGGTTACGATCCGTTCTTCTCGCGAGTTAATCAACGAGGTAGCCAAATTTCGAAGCATCGAGTTGCGATGTTCGCTGGTGCGCCCCAGTTTGCGATGTGCCTTTAAATGTCGCATGACTCTAACTACTGTTCCTCATCACCTTCGAAATCTGACAAATCGGCTCCGTCGCGTCCGCCAGTCCCTGGGATGGGATTCCCCTGCTCGTCAAACTCCATACCGAAGTCGAGCCCCATGCCGTTGAGTATCTCTTTGATCTCATTAAGCGACTTCTTACCGAAGTTTTTGGTCGCGAGCATTTCGCGCTCCGTACGTTGCACAAGGTCACGAATCGTTCGGATGTCTGCATTCTTGAGACAATTGTAGGAGCGGACTGAAAGTTCCAGCTCATCAACTGATCGATCCAACTGGTCGTTACGCGGCAACGGCGGACGTTCCATCTTGGCGTAAGCAAAATCGTCGGTGTCTTCTTCGAAGTTAATGAAGATCGACATGTGATCTTTGATCAGCTTGGCAGCCAAACCGATCGAGTCTTCTGGTTTCACCGATCCATCTGTCCAAACCTCAATCGTCAACTTGTCGAACTCGGTGTTCTGACCGAGACGTGCCGCTTCGACGTTATAGTTAACTTTCTTAACTGGTGTGTGAACCGAGTCGATGGGAATGTATCCGAGCGAGAGATCCTCATCGAAATTTCGATCGGCCGAGACGTAGCCTCTGCCCCGTTTCAGTCTCATTTCCACTCTTAAAGATCCACCATCGCTGACTGTAGCGATGTGCACTGAAGGGTCTAGAATCTCGACGTCGGCATCGCCCTCGATGTCCGCGGCAGTTACTTCCCCCGCCTCTTCTTTCGAGATTCTCAGAGTCTTAGGTTCGCTACTGTGCAACTTGAAAGGCACTTGCTTGAGATTGAGAATCACATCCGTCGCATCTTCAACAACGCCTTTGATTGACGAAAACTCATGCTCAACGCCTTCGATCTTTACGGCAGTAATAGCCGCACCCTCAATCGACGAAAGCAATGCTCGTCGTAGCGAATTACCCACGGTTGTGCCGAAACCTCTTTCGAACGGTTGTGCAGAAAAGCGCCCGTACCGTTCAGTCAAAGTTTCAATGTCTGCCGCCAAGCGACGCGGCATTTGAAATCCGGTCCAAAGATTATTCTGATCCATAGCCATAGCGTTCCGGTTCCTAATAAGAAAGCGTCCAACCGGCGGTGGCGCGCTACTCGCGTCACCGTCGGCCGTAGTTAATTACTTGCTATAAAGCTCGACAATTAGCTGTTCGTTGATGAGCCGATCAATGTCGTCGCGTACAGGCAGACTCATCACCTTGGCATGCATTTCACCACCGTCCGCCGAGATCCAAGACGGACGTCCGCGACCAGAGGCAGTCTGCCATGCGCTCTCCACGTGGTTATTCTTTCGGCTCGATTCTTTGACACTAATCGAGTCGCCTGGTTTCACTTGATATGAGGGGATATCAACTTTGCGGTCGTTCACCAGAATGTGACCGTGATTCACCAACTGTCTTGCCTGGCGGCGTGAGGTTGAAAAACCAGCACGGTACACGGCGTTATCCAGGCGCCGCTCCAACAAGAACAGCAGGTTCTCACCAGTAATACCCTTCATTCTGGCGGCCCGCTCAAAATAGTTTCTGAACTGTCCTTCGAGAATGAAGTAGATCCGCTTGACCTTCTGCTTTTCTCTCAGCTGCTGACCATAACCGACGAGCGCCTTACCACGTCGCAGGGAATTGCCATGCTGACCTGGCGGTTGAGTACCTCGTTTTTCAATGGGACAAGCCGGCTTGTAACACCTATCACCCTTCAAAAAAAGCTTTGCACCTTCGCGACGGCAAAGCCGACACACTGCATCTCTATACCTAGCCAATTAATTGCCTCCAGTCTGTATTAGACGGAAAAGTTTACAGGTTGTGCTAACTGCACTAACCCTTCGTCCTTTGGGTCGTTTCATTTCAGATTGCAGATTGCAGATTGCAGATTGGGCCCAATCAAAATCTTCAATCTGCAATCTACAATCTTCAATACCTAGACTCTTCGCCGCTTTGGTGGGCGACAACCATTATGTGGAATAGGAGTCGTGTCACGAATGGTCGTTACGCGAATGCCAGCATTGGCAATAGCACGGATCGCCGACTCGCGACCGCCCCCTGGTCCTTTTACGCGTACTTCACATTGGTGCATTCCGGCCTCATGAGCTTTTTTTGCGGCTTCATAAGCAGCTTGTTGGGCGGCGAAGGGGGTACCCTTGCGCGATCCGCGAAAACCACGAGCGCCAGCCGATGACTGCGCGATCAGATTACCTTCCAGATCGGTAATCGAGATCATCGTATTGTTAAATGAAGCTGCAATATGCACGATCCCGTTGGGAACGTTCTTCTTCTCTTTCTTGCGGAAGACTTTCTTCTTACCACCTGCTTTAGCCATAACTCTCTCAGTGATTAATAAACGAGATTAGACGCTACTTCTTGCCGGGCGCTTTCTTCTTCGCGATAGTCGCGCGTCTTGGACCTTTACGAGTGCGAGCGTTGGTATGTGTTCGCTGTCCACGCACAGGTAGTGCACGACGGTGGCGGAGTCCCCGATAACAACCAATATCCATCAAGCGCTTGATGTCCATCTGAACACGCTTGCGAAGATCGCCTTCGATTTCTCCCTGGGCTTCGAGGATGCCGCGAATCCGGCTCAACTCGTCTTCACTCAAATCCCTGACCCGGGTGTCAAGATTGACGCCCGCCTCTTTCAAAACTGAATTTGAGCGCGATCTGCCGATACCATAAATATAGGTCAGCCCAATTTCAGCCCTCTTATTTGGCGGAAGATCCACCCCAGCTACACGTGCCATTGCAATTGCTATCCTTGTCTCTGTTTATGTTTGGGGTTTACACAAATCACCCGTACCACCCCTTTACGATGGATGATTTTGCACTTGTCGCACATCTTCTTTACTGACGCACGGACCTTCATTACTGAACCTCTCCCAGATATCCTTACTTATAGCGGTATGTGATACGGCCCCGATTTAGATCGTAAGGCGATAGTTCCACCAGAACCCTGTCCCCCGGAAGAATGCGAATAAAATGCTTGCGCATCTTTCCGGAAATGTGCGCAAGCACCTGGTGCTGGCTTTCCTCCAACTCAACCCGAAACATAGCGTTTGGCAAAGTTTCCAGCACCTTCGCCATTACTTCTATCGCCTCTTCCTTCGCCATATCCTCTCAGACTGAATTTTTGCCCTGCTGACAAATTACGCATAGTAGCATGCTGATCTACCTTTGCCAAGCCACGCAGGCACTATCAGTTACAAGCAGCGGCGGCGGGAGTTGCTCGCTCTCCCTGGGGCACCCGGGTGAGCACTTCGGGGCCTGATTCCGTAATTGCAATAGTATGCTCCACGTGCGCACTGGGTTGGCCATCCATCGTCACCACCGTCCAGCCGTCAGCCAAAACCTTTGTAAAGTGAGTGCCTTTGTTTACCATGGGTTCGACCGCAAAAACATAACCGGTCTTGATTTTTTGACCCAGCCCGGGTTTGCCGTAGTTCGGTATCTGCGGATCCTCATGCATTCGACGGCCTATACCGTGCCCCACATAATCTCGCACCACCGAATATCCATTTGCCTCAGCATGCTGCTGGACTGCCCAGCCAATGTCGCCCAAATGATTACCAGCTCTGCACTGCTCGATTGCAAGCTCGAGACATTCTTCAGTAATCCGAATCAGTTGTAGACGTTGCTCGTCGACTCTGCCTACCGGAACCGTCGTGGCAGTATCACCAACGAAGCCCTCCAGGGTAACGCCACAGTCAATTGAAAAGATGTCCCCCTCTTTCAGCTTGTAACCAGATGGAAAGCCGTGGACGACCTGTTCGTTGACCGAGGCGCAAATAGAATACGGAAAACCGTTGTAGCCTTTGAAGGTTGGCAAAGCACCGGCATCTCGAATCATCTTCTCTGCCGACTGATCGATTTCAATAGTAGCGACTCCAGGGGCTACCAAAGTGCGCAGATGCGAAAGGACCTCTCCGGCGAGCCTGCCAGACGCGCGCATCTTCTCCAGCTCCTTCTTCGACTTTCCGATAATCATTCCGCTTACTTCAATTCTTCAAAATGTCCGCAATTTGATTGTGGATGTCTTCGGCATCTCCGGTCCCGGCGACCGTTACTAACAGATTACGCTTGCGATAATAATCGAGTAGCGGACGAGTTTGCTCCTCATACGTTGCTACACGTGCTTTCACGGTCTTCGCATTATCGTCGGCTCGCTGAGTTAGCTGCGCTTCCGAATGAATATCGCAAACGTTGTCGTCCTTTGGCGGCTTGAAATAAATGTTGTATATCTCTCCACACACGGGGCAGCTTCGCCGACCGGTCGTGCGCCGCTCCAACAAGTCATATGGGACATCGATCAAAACAGGAACGATAACGTTGTCCTGTTCTCGAGCCAAAACCTCAAGGCTAGCAGCCTGCGCGGGTGTCCGAGGGAAACCATCAAGAATATAACCACTTCGACAGTCAGCCTGACTCGTCCGTTCTCGCACTAGAGCAATTGTCAATTCGTCCGGGACCAGTTGTCCCTTTGTCATTATCTCCCGCAGTTCGTGAGCCAAAGGCGTTTGCGCATCTTTCAAGGCACGAAAAATGTCGCCCGTTGAAATCTGCGGCAGATTCAAACGCTCTTGAAGCAAGCGCGCCTGCGTGCCTTTGCCGGCACCAGGCGCACCCATCAACACAATAATCTTGGGCATAAGCGAGAGATGATTTGTGGTTTCTTTGATTTCAACTCTGGCTCGGCCAGAATAATAATCGAAAAACCAGATCAGGCCCTGCGTCCTCGCAATCGTCCCCCACTACCCAGAAACCCTTCGTAATTACGCATTACGAGTTGGGCCTCGATTTGAGACACAGTATCCATCGCAACACCAACGAGAATCAGCAAAGAGGTGCCACCAAAATAGAATTGATAGTTCAGTCCAGTTAGTATCCACGACAGTCCAGGAATTGTACTAATGTAATTCTCCATAGCCTGACCAATCCAGGGAAGTCTACCAACCTTAAAACCGCTCAACATGAACTGCGGAACAAATGCTACGAGTGCGAGATATACGGCGCCTACGGTGGTCAAGCGCGTCAAGATTGAATTCAAATACTCCGCTGTTGCCCTGCCCGGTCGGATACCAGGCATAAACCCACCATGTTTGCGCAGGTTGTCGGATACTTCTTCGACGTTGAACACGATTGAGACGTAGAAGAACGTAAAGAAGACGATCAGGGAGAGGAAGATCAATTCGTAGTACGGATCGCTTGCATGGAACGTCTGAAAGAATGTATAGACCTTGGCCCACCATGTATCCGGCTTACTTGGATCAGGTGGTAATGCCGCAAAAACACTCTGCGGCATTGATAATACTGATGACGCAAAGATCACGGGAATAACTCCGCCCATATTGATCTTCAGCGGCATCGTTGTCTGTTGACCGCCCACCATTTGACGACCAACGTGCCGCTTCGCGTAGCTAACAGGAATCTTGCGTCGCGCCGCCTCGACGAACACGATAAAAGCGATTATTGCTACTAGTGCGACAACCATAGCGATAACGCCGATGACCTCCATCGTGTCACCGCCGCGCACACGCTCTGAGACCTGCTGCACACCTCTTGGCAAACCAATAACAATGCCGGCGAAAATTAATAATGAAATTCCATTGCCTACCCCGCGTTCGGTAATCTGTTCACCCAACCACATCACAAACATCGTGCCCGTTGTAAGCGTCAGCACCGTAGTCAGCAGAAATCCCCAGGTCGGTGCGCCTACACCATTCACCTGAAGCCAGTGGGCAACGAACGAAGTTTGAATGGCAGCCAACCCCACTGTCAGGTAGCGAGTCCACTGGTTAATCTTCTGACGGCCCATCTCGCCTTCTTCTTGCAGCTTCTTCAACTGCGGCGAGACAACGGTCATCAACTGCAGAATAATTGACGCCGTGATATAAGGCGTTACCCCCAACGCAAAGACCGAAATCGTGCGGAAGTTTCCACCAGAAAACAGATCAAGTACACCCAACAAAGTTCCCGCAACGTCCCGCCAAACCTGATCAAGTCGCGCTTTATTGATGCCGGGGGTGCCAACGTGCGCACCAAGGCGGTAAATCGCCAGTAAGCCAAGCGTAAAGAAAATGCGCCGGCGTAGATCCGGCACATTGAACATATTGCGAACGGCAGCTAGAAACTTTTCCATGTGAATCCTTTGGTCGATGTTTCCGAACTAACCTGCGATCTCCACCACAGCGCCACCAGCTTTCTCGATCTTCTGTCGTGCACTCTTTGTAAAGCGATGAGCCGATACGCGCAAAGGCTTTGACACTTCACCATTCCCCAACACGACCACATCGTGTTTAGCCTTCTTGATGATGCCGCGATCGTGCAAGATTTCCGGCGTGATCTCCTCATCGGCCTTAAAATGCTTATCCAGTGCCGCGAGACTGACTTCAAGCCATTGCTTCTTGAAGATATTAGTAAATCCGCGCTTGGGTAAGCGTCGATGCAATGGCATCTGTCCACCTTCGAAACCGACCTTGCGAGAATAACCCGACCGAGACTTTTGACCCTTTTCTCCACGACCAGCGGTTTTACCAAGACCAGAACCTGGTCCTCTACCTACTCGCTTCTTTTTGTGCGTTGAGCCCTTCGCCGGCCGAAGACTGTTTAGACTGATTGCCATATCGACTCCGTTAAGTTTTCTTCTCTACTAACTATTCGATAATCCGCAACAAGTGGGGAACCTTCGCTACGGCGCCACGCATTGAATCCGTGTCAGGACGCTCAACAACCTGGTTTAGTTTTGTAATACCCAGGCCACGCACAACCGCCTTGTGTTTCTTGGGCGACGCAATAAAGCTTCGGTAATACTGGATTCTTATCGTGCTCGTTTTCGCTTGCTCTGTTTTCTTCGTTCGCTTCTCGGCCATGACACCTCGCTAAACTTACATCTCCTCGACTTGTTTACCTCGCAGTCGAGCTAACTCCATCGGATCTTTCATGCGCAGCAACGCATCGAAGGTCGCGCGCACGACGTTGTGTGGATTCGTCGAACCAAGCACTTTTGTGCGCACGTCGCGAACACCAACTGCCTGCATCACCGCTCGCACTGCACCGCCCGCTATTACACCCGTACCTTCCGATGCCGGCTTCACCAGAACTCGACCTGCCCCATATTCACCAATCAACTGATGCGGCAAAGTGTTATTGATCAGTGGAACTCGGATCAAATTCTTCTTGGCAGCTTCGATGCCTTTTTTGATCGCCAACGGCACTTCTCGCGCTTTGCCCGTTCCAAATCCGACATGACCACCTTCATCACCCACGACGACGAGCGCCGCAAAAGAAAGGTTCTTGCCACCTTTAACTACTTTTGTGACGCGATTGATGGAAATTACCTGGTCTTTCAAATCGAGTCCCTGAGAGGGAATACGAACTTTGGGTTGTCTCATAACTATTCTTTACTCTTCTTGCGCGGCTTCTTCTCTTTAGTTTCTTTGGGTGCGGCTTCTGGCTTTTCCTCCTCGACCGCAGGGGTTTCATTCTTGTTCAAACCAGCGGCGCGAGCGGCATCGGTTAACGCTTTGACGCGACCGTGATAAAGGTATCCGCCGCGGTCAAACACTACTTGCTCGATCCCTTTTGCCAACGCTCGTTCTGCAATGACCTGACCAATGCGACGAGCTGCGTCGAGATTCCCGCCGGTGTTTCCTCGCAGATCCTTCTCAGTACTGGAAGCTGACACCAACGTTTGTCCCTGGCGATCATCAATGACTTGGGCGTAGATATGGTTCAAGCTTCGATAGATTGCCAACCGAGGCCGATCGGTACTTCCTTTCACCTTGCGACGAATCCGGTGATGAATAGCGTTTCTTACAACTGCTCTATTAGTGTTTGCCATCTCGCCTCTTATTATTGCCGATTCATGTCCGATATGCTTTATTAGCTTGTCGTGAACTCCCAAAGAAGCCTTGTTGATCCACTGCGACAAGCTAAAGCATATCGGACAATCGGCAATCTCCAATTACTTCCCTGTCTTGCCTGGTTTTAACTTAATCGGTACACCCGCATAACGAACGCCCTTGCCTTTGTAAGCGTCCGGCTTACGTAGTTTGTGCATCTCAGCTGCTACCTGACCAAGTTTTTGCTTGTCGATACTGGTTAATGTCAACGTGGTTTGATACTGCTGAATGCTTCCCTTGGTGGTCAGACGCTCTGCCTTGGCCTCAACCTCAGGTGGCAACGGAAACTCAATTGGGTGCGAGTAGCCGAGAGAAAAAACTATCTTCTTCGCTTGCACATCAACTTTGTAGCCAACACCCACAACATCCATCTGCTTGCTGAACCCTTCGGTGACTCCAACAATAGCGTTGTTGGCCAGCGCGCGAGCGAGACCGTGCAGGGCAGCCGCGTCGTCTGAGGCGCGCTCGGCGCGTAGCTCTGCGCCTTCCAACTTAAAACTGATACCCGCAGGAATCGGCGTTTTCAAGGTCCCTTTCGGTCCTTTGACTTCCAGCTCCTGTTCGCTAACCGTAACGCTCACACCCTTAGGCAGTGTAATTGGCTTTTTTCCTATACGAGACATGTGTTATTTCCGATTTCCGATTGAAGATTGCAGATTGCTTCGTGTTTTCTGCCTCTAAGATTGGTGCCAATCTGCAATCTGCAATCTGCAATATCAATAGATCTGGGCTAACAGCTCACCGCCAACATTTTCGCGGCGGGCAGCTTTACCGCTCATCAGGCCCTTGGAAGTCGAGACAATGTTGATACCGTAACCGCCAAGCACTTTCGGAATCTCACTTGAGCCGACGTAAACACGACGACCTGGCGTCGACACTCTCTGCAGATGCGTGATCGACGAAGTTCCGCGGGCGTCGTAACGAAGGAAGATTCGAATTGTTCGCTTCAGCCCTTCGCCTTTTATAACGAAGTTATTGACATAGCCCTCTTCCTTAAGGATGCGGGCAATTTCAAGTTTCAGTTTGGAGGCCGGAATATCAACACGCGAGTGTTTCGCCGCAATTGCATTGCGGATTCGGGTCAACATATCGGCGATAGGATCAGTCATGTATCACTCCAATTTCAGATTGAAGATTGTCGATTGCAGATTTCAGATTTTTTCAATCTGCAATTTGAAATCTACAATCTGCAATATTTTCTACCAGCTCGACTTAACGACGCCAGGGATCTGTCCCTGCAGTGCCAACTCACGAAAACAGATGCGACACAAGTTGAACTTGCGTAAGTAGGCTCGCGGCCTCCCACATCGTTTGCATCGAGTGTAGGCTCGCACCGAAAACTTCGGTTTACGTCCCGCCTTCGCTATCAATGATTTCTTTGCCATAAGTTCGTCAATCGTTAATCGTGAATGGTGAATCGCTAATCGTTAATCGAAGCATCGATTCACGATTTACGATTCACGATTTACTAGGTTCTAAAGGGCATCCCCATCCCCTTCAACAATGCCCGTGCCTGTTCATCGTTTCGTGCTGTCGTGACGATTGAAATATTCATTCCGCGCAGCTTATCGACTTTGTTGAAATCAATCTCGGGGAAGATGAGCTGTTCGCGGATTCCAATCGTATAGTTTCCTCTGCCGTCAAAAGCCTTTGGCGACACACCGCGAAAATCTCGTACACGGGGAAGCGCAACCGACATGAGTCGATCGAGAAATTCATACATGCGATCGCCACGCAGAGTTACTACAACGCCAATTGGCATTCCCTGGCGCAACTTGAATGAAGCGATGGATTTCTTCGCTTTTGTAATCACAGGCTTCTGGCCGGTGATCGCTCGTAGTTCATCCGCAGCAGTATCAAGTATCTTGGCGTTTGCAATCGCTTCACCCATACCCATATTAAGAACAACCTTCTCAATGCGTGGAATCGCCATGGGATTCTTAATACCAAACTCCTTGGCGATCTGGGGCGCGACGTCCTTCTGATATCGCTCTTTTAACCTTGCAGCCATTTCATTTCCTCGTATGCGATCTTACTTCTCCAAAGAGTGACCGCTCTTAACGGCAACGCGGCTCTTCGACTTACCCTCGCCCTCATATCGAACACGCGTCGGGTTTCCAGATTGCGGATCGATTAGCTGAACATTGGAGATGTCTATGAACGCTTCTTTATCAACAATGCCACCGCCCCGGTTTGCCTGCGGGTTCGCCTTCTGATGGCGCTTTATCATGCCCATTCCTTCGACCTTGATCTTGCCCTTCATAGGAGCCACTTCAAGTACCCGGCCACGTCTTCCCTTGTCGCGCCCGGCAATAATCACGACCTGATCGTTCTTTCTTATTTTCGAGCGCTTTGTCCCTGCCATATTCTTAAATTACCTCCGGCGCGAGCGAAACGATTTTCATGAAGTTCTTGTCGCGCAATTCGCGCGCTACTGGACCAAACACGCGTGTGCCAATTGGCGTTCCATCTTCCTTAATCAAAACAGCCGCATTCTGATCAAACCTGACATAGGTTCCGTCCGCCCGTCTAACCTCTTTTCGCGTCCGCACGATAACGGCATCTTGTACGGTGCCTTTCTTGATTGTTCCATCGGGAGAGGCCTCTTTAACTGTCACCTTAATACGATCGCCCAGACTCGCAATCTTTCCGGTAGATCCACCAATCGGCATGATCATCTCGACGCGACGAGCTCCTGAATTGTCGGCAACCTCCAAAGAGGTTTGCATCTGAATCACTGTCGTTACCTCCGGTTTGGGACCGCTCTCTCTTTTACTTCGCAGCCTTTTGCACGATCTCCACCACGCGCCAACGCTTATGTGCCGACAGCGGACGTGTTTCCACAATTCGCACCTTGTCACCAACAGTCGCACCCAGTTCGTCATGGGCCATGAACTTGGACGTCCGGCGCACGTAACGACGATACTTGGTGTGTCGGACCAATCGATCGACACGAACTACGACTGTCTTCTGCATCTTATCCGAAGCGACTGTGCCAACTTTCTGAGATCGATGAGCGCGGCGCTTAGTGCTCTCAGCAGTTTTTGCTTCTGCGGGCGTGATGTTGTCTTGATTCTCTGCCATTCTTCTCACACACTCTGGCTACCGTATCGAACGGACCAGCCTTCTTATTTGGTTGCCTCTGGACGTTGCTGCGCAATCGTTTCCAGACGCGCGAGAGATTTCTTTTCCTGACGAATGCGTTTGACTGCGTCTACTTCACCAAGCGCCAATTTGAAGTTGAGACGAAAGAGAGATTCACGTAAGCGCGCTGCTTCGGCACGCAACTCGTCCTGGCCCATATCGCGATACTTGTCTAATTCTTCGCGTCGTTTCATTGCTAGATCGCGCCCCCTTCTTGATCAGCGCGAGTCACAAACTTCGTCCTGATCGGAAGTTTTTGAGCCGCCAGACGCATCGCATCACGCGCCGTCTTTTCGTCGACTCCTTCAATCTCGTACAAAATGCGGCCAGGCTTTACGACTGCTACCCAGTATTCGGGCGCTCCCTTGCCTTTACCCATGCGAGTTTCTGCCGGCTTCTTGGTCACCGGCTTGTCTGGAAACATGCGAATCCAGATTTTGCCTCCACGCTTGATGTGCCGCGTCATCGCGATACGAGCAGCTTCAATCTGACGATCAGTAATCCACGCTGGCTCCAAACTCTTCAGTCCATACTCACCGAAGCTTATCTCGCTGCCACGAGTCGCGACGCCGGTCATACGACCACGCATCTGCTTCCGGTGCTTAACTTTTTTCGGCATCAACATAGCTATTCAGCATTTCAGATTGCAGATTTAAGATTTAAGATTGAAATTATGGCTCTTACGATTTTTCAATCTGCAATCTTAAATCTGCAATCTTCAATCTCCTTACTGGTTTTCCCCTCGAGGTTTTCTACCGTCTGGAGAACCGCCCTCGCGTTCTCGTCGCGTACGCGGACGTCGTTCGCGTTCCCCAACGCGCGTTTCATTAATTGGATCCGAACCAGTACCGCGCGCCATTGCAGCCTTTGGATCCAGAATCTCGCCCCGATAGATCCAAACTTTCACACCGATCTGTCCAAAAGTCGTCTGCGCCTCTGCAAGTCCGTAGTCAATATCAGCACGCAGCGTGTGCAGTGGAAGCTGCCCCTGGAGGTGCCATTCACTACGGGCGATTTCTGCACCATTCAGTCGACCACTTACCTTTACTTTAATTCCCTGCGCTCCAAAGCGAAGTGACTCCTCGACGGCCTTTCTCATTGCTCGCCGGAACGCGATGCGCTTTTCGAGTTGCGCTGCGATCTTTTCCGCTTGTAATTGCGCGTTCAGCTCCGGCTTGTGAATCTCCTGAATTGAAACCAGCACTTCGCGCCCGGTCTTCGACGACAGGTCACTCTTGAGCTTGTCGATCTCCGCGCCCTTGCGACCAATGATGATGCCTGGCCGCGAGGTGTAAATGATGATCTTAAGACGGTTAGCAGCGCGTTCGATATCCACATGGGAGACGCCAGCGCCCGCAAATCGTTGTTTTAGATCACGCTTTAGCTTCAGGTCTTCCAACAAAAACTCGCCGAACTGTTTCTTCGCAAACCAATGCGAGTGCCAGTCTTTGTTGTAGCCAAGTCGAAAACCGTATGGATGAACTTTTTGACCCACAATCTTCTCCGTTTGAAATCTGAAATCTGAGATCTGAGATCTGAGATTTGTACTTATTCTTCCGACTTCTTCTTCTTGGAAGCCTTCTTGGTCGCCGGCTTCTCTGTGGTTTCAATTACTTCAGTCTTTGGCGCTGTCTTCTTTGCTCGAGGGGCGGCCGCGGCGCCTCCACGTTTCCGTCTCTTACTTTCAGCTAACTTTGCCGGCTTTGCCGCAACTGGGGCAGACGTCTTGCTCCCCTTCGGCTCCGGTTTCGCATCGTTGCTCAGCGAAATCGTGACGTGGCAGAAGTGTCGCTGTTCGCGATATGCACGTCCCTGAGGCGCAGGTCTAACCCGACGCCGATTCTTCGTAGGCCCACGATCAACGAATGCGGTTCGCACCCAGAGATCATCGGGATCGATCGAGACGTTCGCCTTCTCCGCGGCTTCATTCGCGTTTGCAATGGCAGAACGCATGCATTTCTCGATTCCATTTGCAGCCCGCTTTTTGGAGAATCGTAATATCGCCAGCGCCTGATTGACGTCTTTGCCGCGAATCATGTCCACGACCAAACGCGCCTTCTGCGCCGATCCCCTTAAGTACTTTGCACTCGCTGTTGCTTCCATCCTAAGCCTCGTGAATCGTTAATCGTGAATAGTGAATCGTTCTTTCAAATCGTGATTAGTGAAAGTCACGATTTACGATTCACGCTATTTTGCTGGTGGCGCCGCGGCGACCTTGCTCGCCTTTTCAACTTTGGTTCCTGAGTGGCCCTTAAATGTTCGCGTCGGCGCAAACTCGCCAAGCTTGTGGCCGACCATGTTCTCTGTCACATAGATTGGCAGGTGACGTTTGCCATTGTGGACACCGAACGTCAAACCAACCATGTCCGGAGTAATCGTTGACCGTCGCGACCAGGTCTTGATCACCGGCGGACGTGCACCGCCAGCGCGTGCACGCTCCACAGCCTTAACAACTCCCTTGTCGATATACGGTCCTTTTTTAACTGAGCGAGCCATGTCTCTCCCTATATTGAAGATTTAAGATTGCAGATTGCAGATTTGAAAATCATCAGCTCAATACTGCGGCTGATTCTCCGAAGCCTCAGATACATTTGAAACAATCTGAAATCTTCAATCTGCAATAGCTCTACTTCGTTCTTCGATCCTTCAGAATCATCTTCTGCGTTCGCTTGTTGCTGCGCGTCTTGTAACCTCGCGTCGGTTGACCCCACGGCGTTACAGGATTGCGTCCGCCTGAAGTTTTACCTTCACCACCGCCGTGCGGGTGATCCACCGGATTCATCGCCACGCCGCGAACTTTCGGTCGCAAACCCTTCCAACGGGATCTTCCGGCCTTCCCCAGGGAAACGTTTTCGTGTTCGATATTACCAACCTGGCCAACAGTCGCTTTGCAAACCAGCGGCACTCGCCGCACTTCACCCGAGGGCATACGCAACTGAGCGTAGTTCCCCTCCTTGGCAACGAGTTGAGCGAAAGTTCCAGCAGAGCGGGCCATCTGTCCACCCTTGCCAGGTCGCAACTCAATGTTGTGAATCTGCGTCCCCAGCGGAATATTGATCAGCGGGAGCGTATTGCCCGGAAGAATATCGGCATCGGCCCCGCTCATGATGGTCTTCCCAACTTCAAGTCCGGTCGGTGCAATGATGTAACGCTTCTCACCGTCGAGATAGGTGACTAACGCAATATGCGCTGACCGATTTGGGTCGTACTCAATCTGCGTTATCCGGCCAGGCACTCCATCTTTATCGCGTTTGAAGTCGACGATTCGATAGAAGCGCTTGTGACCGCCGCCACGACGACGAACAGTAATTCGACCATCGTTGTTACGGCCCGAGATTCGCTTTTTTGGTTCCAGCAGCGACTTCTCCGGTATCGCGCCGAGCGTCAACTCATCTCGCGTTAGATACGTTTGATAACGTCGCGCCGCTGATGTGGGTGTAAGTTTCTTTATGCCCATCGTGTCTATTTCCGATTTCCGATTGCCGATTGCCGATTTAGCAACGTGCGAACCGTCATTGATTTCAAAAACGTTGCGCTACCGAAGGCCAATCGGAAATCGGCAATTGGCAATCGGCAATGCCCTAGATCGCTTCGCCGTAGTCCACCGGCTTCTCACCCTGCTTGAGCGTCACATACGCCTTCTTCCAGGAAGGTTTACGACCTTCATAACGCCCGCGTCTCGCGGTCTTGCCCATAAAGTTGATGGTTCTGACGTGATCAACTTTGACTTGAAAGATCGTTTCGACTGCAGACTTGATCTCGGGCTTAGTAGCTCGTCGATCGACCCTGAACGTCAGCAGTTGCTGCTTGTCCTGAGTTTCTTCCTTGGCAACGAGCGCCTTTTCAGTAATCACCGGCGACTTGATGATGTCCCAGACTGTTCTCATCGTTTAGGCCGCCTCCTTCTTCGATTTGCGTGCTCGTTTCGGCTTTGCCGGGGCTTCCTCGGTTGCTGGCGTTTCCTCACTGTCTTTCCGCGCGCCCAGCAACTTCTCGATTTCTTCAGCAGCACTGCGCGACAGGACAAGGTGATCGTGATAAAGCAGGTCGTAGATGTTCAGACCAAAACTGCTGACTACTTTTGCGCGCCGAAAGTTGCGGGCCGACATAATGAGGTTCTCATTCTCGAGCGAGTCAACAATTAACGTTTTGCCTTCTAAGCCAAGGGTGGTCAGCGACGTGGAAAAATCCTTGGTCTTCGGGTTCTCCATGGCCCAACCATCAACCACGAAGACATTGCCTTCGCGCACGCGCTCGGAGAGTGCGGAACGCAAAGCCCCCTGACGCATCTTCCGCGGCATGCTGTACGACCAATCGCGCGGCTGCGGACCATGCACGTTGCCGCCACCCTTCCAAAGCGGCGAACGAAGCGAGGCGATTCGTGCTCGACCGGTGCCCTTTTGCTTCCAAAGCTTTCTTCCAGAACCCGAGACATCGCCACGAGTCTTGGTAGCTGACGTACCCTGTCGAGCGTTCGCCATGAAATTTCTAACGGCGGCGTGGATCAACGGCTCATTTAGCGGCGCGCCAAAAACAGCGTCGGACAACTCGACCTCGCCCACCTCTTCGTTCTTTAAATTGCGCACCTTAACTGTCGGCATAACCAACTCCCTTAAGATTGTGCTTTGAACTTTGTTCTTTGAGGTAGTACCAAGCACAAAGGACAAAGCTCGAAGCACAAAGGATCACTACTTCTTCGTTACCTTGCGAACGATCACGACGCTACCGAAAGCACCAGGCACCGCGCCCCTTATCATCAACAGATTGTTTTCAGCATCGACGCGTGCAACCGTCAGTCCCTTGATCGTGACCCGCTCATCACCCATGTGACCAGATGAACGCGTACCCTTAATCACGCGCGACGGATAAGCCGACGCACCGATCGAACCCGGCGCACGAACATTCATTGAACCATGCGACTCAGGTCCACGATTGAAGTTGTGGCGCTTGATCGTGCCGGCGAATCCACGACCCTTCGATTTGCCAATCACGTCAACCATCTCACCATCAGCAAACTGATCCACTAGAACCTTGTCGCCAACGCTAGTGCTATCATCCGAAGCAGTAAGCCGAAACTCCTTCAAGACACGGGTTGGAGGAATTCCGCCACCCGTCTTCTCAAAGTGGCCGCGCATTGGCTTAGTAACGTTCTTCAACTTGAGTGGCGTATCGTCCACCAGTCCAAGCTGCACCGCATCGTATCCGTCAGGACCAGCGGCAGATTTCTTCTGAACCACGACACAAGGACCAGCCTTGATCACGGTTACGGGGGTAACCGTACCGTCTGGCGCGAAGATCTGCGTCATGCCGAGTTTTCTTCCGATGATTCCGTTAATCATTGTCGAATCTCTCTATTGCAGATTTCAGATTGCAGATTTTTGAAAGCATTGCGACTGCACGACAATCTGCAATCTGCAATCTGCAATTCCCTCACTGTCTACCAAAGGCTTTGATTTCAACGTCGACGCCGGCAGGCAGATCGAGCTTCATTAACGCATCAACTGTCTGCGGTGTTGGATCAAGGATGTCCATCAGACGTTTATGCGTTCGAATTTCAAACTGCTCACGGGACTTCTTATCCACATGTGGCGAGCGCAATACAGTCCACTTGTTCTTGACTGTTGGTAACGGAATCGGACCCGCCACTCGGGCGCCCGTGCGTTTTGCTGTCTCAACAATCTCCGTGGTAGATTGATCCAACACGCGATGATCGTAAGCCTTCAGGCGGATTCTGATTTTTTCATTCATTGATAATTGGCCTTTGGTCTTTGGTCTTATAGGACGAATAGGTCCGATAAGTCTTATTCAACAACCTCTGAAACCGTTCCCGCACCCACCGTGCGGCCACCTTCGCGAATGGCGAAACGCAGCCCCTTCTCCATCGCGATCGGCGCGATCAACTCGATCTCCATCGCCACGTTGTCGCCCGG
>DASYRR010000128.1:0-20515 GCA_036004125.1 Pyrinomonadaceae bacterium
AATCGTCGACTCTACTGGAATTCGATACGCGCCAATGCCGGCCCAGACCTGGCGGCCAGCTGTGTGAGCGGCGTTGGCAGCGCTTTCGATCTGCTTTTGAAAAACCGCAGTGTCTGTCGAGTAAGCCATCGGACAGGCCACGTCGAGAATTCCCATTTTCAACCAACGATGCCAATCCTGAAAACGTCGGGTATAGGCATTTTCATCGTTAGCAAAGACAGCCGCCGAAACGATCATGTTGGGCCGTCGTTTTCTAACTGCTCGGTAGATGCGCTCAACCAAAGCCGTGACTTGTGCACGTTGGAAGTCGGCGAACTTTTCTCCAAACATTTCGACAGCCGCCAGCGGGTTCGCTTTTAGAGAGCTCTTCAATTCCTGGCGCTGTGCCTCGGTGAGCTGTGGTTCGAGCCACTTCTTATAGTTGGTTAGTGACGTTCGACTGTAATCAAAATCCGGACTCGCAAAACGGACGTAATCGAAGTGCAAGCCATCGACCTGGTAGTGTTCGAGTACGTCCATCCAGATCTTATAGATGTGTTCGCGAACTTTCGGATTAGCTGGACCAGTGTAGACCCCTTCAAGTTCCGCGCGATTTGCTTTCGACCATTCAACGATCTTCTGGCGATATAAGGGATCCTGTGGAGACATCCCATAGAGATCAGCAGCTACAGCTTTAGGAACCGCCAACCATTCGGGATGCTTGTTATAAACATGCTTTGCATCCGCAGGCAGTGCATCAAGGTTCGCGAGCAAACTGGTATTCAACCAGGCGTGGACTTTCAATCCGCGTTTGTGAGCCTCACTCAATGTGACGTCAAGCGGATCGAAAGTCAGAGGTTGATCTTTTAACTCAATAGCACGCGGCTCGACTCGCGATTTGTAATAAGCGTCTCCTCGACCACGTACCTGGACAATGATTGTATTGAAGCCGTTGTCAGCCGCGGCCTTAACCATCGCCTGAATCTTCTCCGGAGACGTGAGCGTGGTCCGGACCACCCACAGCGCACGTATTTCTTGCGCCGAACTTGATCCAGATGCCCCTGTACTTTTCTCCTGCGAACTGACAGGCAGTGCAAAGGTCAAAATAATTATGGCGGCTGCAAGTTTTGGAAATGAACGTATCAAGTTTGTCCGATCAACCTGATTCACATCAAAAGCCAGCACTGGCCCCCAGCCCAACAGGTTCACAACTCCCATAGGAGTGCGAGGCTATCGATCGCCAGTCTTCATCAGTATTGGTATCTAAGCGATACAAGTATGTTGCGCGGAGCGTAAAGCGCAGAGGTGCCTGTAATGGCTCCAAAGTTTGTATTGGTGATAAGCGCACTGGGAACCCCATATTGCACGTGGTTCAGGGCATTGAATAGGTCCGCGCGTAGAGTCACCCTGTGCCCTTCCCATGGCATCGGAAAGCTCTTTGTTATCCCAAAGTCGATATTCTTGACGCCATCAAGGAAGAACGTATTGCGGCCGAGAATCGGCGTGTTGAAATCGGCAGTAGTGAGCGTGCGGAAAGCTGAACGAGGTAGAGCGATCCGCGAACTCACCGGGAGATTGACGCCACGACCTAGAATTGTTGGATCAAGAAGTACCGGACGAGTTTCACTGAAACTGTCGAAATTCAAATCCACGCCGGTAGTCGTGACAGTGAATGGTGTTCCCTTTGCAAGCTTGAGGACTGCAGAAAACTGCCAGCCACCCAATACCTGACCTCGCAAGCCCTTCTCACCGCGGAAGAACGGCAACCTATAAGTCCCGTAAATCGTGAAACGGTGTGGTGTGTGAAAACGCGAAAGGGCGCGAACGTCGCGAGATGTATTCGTGTTTACGTTGCTGTCACCAGCTCCTACAAATGTCGCTTCTGATGTCGTATCGATCGCCTTGCTAAACGTATAGGCACCCTGGAAATTCAAGTTACGACTCAGACGCTTCGTCCATTCGAGCTGTAAACCATGGTAATAACTCCATGAGGAGTTGCTCACTGCGAGATTAGTGCCATAGAGACCGTCTGGGCGGCGTTCGTTCGTTCTTGGCACACGGAAACTATATTCAAGTGGTCCGAGTGGCACGACATTGGGACATAAGCCCCCTGGTTGGACAGCAACCCCGTTGAGTCCGGTGCCGGCACAGAGAATGTCCGAAGCTGGGCGAAGAACCTGACCTCTCACATCGACTCGTCGCGGATCGGTTGCAGTTAGACCACTGAGCGTGTACAGGACGCCCGGAGCGTTATTGGGATGATTGGTTACCAATACGCCGTTAACAGGATCATGTTTCGGTAAGTTAAAGGACGCATACCTCAACAATCCAATTCCCCGGTTGCCGGTATAACTGACACGCAAAGACGACTCAAAAGGCATCTGCCTCTCGATGCTTAAGTTCCACTGTTGGGTGTAAGGCATTTCGAGGCCGGGATCTATCGCCGTAATTGTATGGCGAGCCGTTTGTGGTCCGGGCACGAAAACAAAGCCGTTCGTTGGGTCGGCGAGATTAACCGGATTAAAGAGAGCAGTGGCCCCTCCGGATTGATTGTAGAAGAATGCATTCGGTGGATTGAACCGAACAGTCGCGCCTCCTTGTGAAAACACCGATTGGAACAAGCGACCGTGGAAGAGTCCGTAGCCACCTCTAACTGACGAGTCGCCAGGGTTGCCGGTGAGCCAATGCAGGGCGCCCTTTTCAAATCTCGGGCTCCAAGCGAATCCGAATCGTGGTTCGATGTTGTCGCTGTCGTTTTTGAAACCGTAAACAATTCGCTTCTTCACTTCGCTAGGCGCGTATACGTACTCGTAACGCACACCTAGATTCAGAGTTAAATTGTCACGGACTTTCCAGTTATCTTCAAAATAGAAATTTGCTTCTGGAATTCGATTCTCGAGGAAGAACGGTCCATAACCCTTCTGAAAATTTGGAGTACAACCGTTCAGCAATTGATTGAATCCGGTTACGTAACCAATAGTGTTGCAGGTCGCAGTAGCGCTGTTGTAAAAGCCGCGCGAAAAATTATCAGCGAGGTCATCAAGCCTCTGGCGCCGAATGTCGGTTCCTGCCTTCATGTTGTGTCTGCTGAAGAGCATCGTGAGGTTATAAACAAATTGATTGTCCGTCTGGTACCGCTGGATCGGAAAATTACCAGCACTTCCGATACTCGACTGAGTGGTAACCGGGCTGGGATTGAAGAACCTTAGAATTGGAGTGTCATTTCCCGCCGCAATGTTGACAAGCGTGGTGCGCAGGCCAAGTCCGTAGCGAAACTCACCCACCAGATTTGGCGAAAAGAGATGGGTCCAGGTGCTGCCGAAGTTCTGTTGCTTATGATTTTGGTCCGCGCGTTCTCCGATGATTATGTCGTCCGCTACAAACCTCTGCCTGGTGTACTGCCAGCGCGCAGTGACATTATCTGATTCGCGTGGATTCCAGTCGAGACGACCGGAATAGTCGCGCGCTGGAAAATCGAAACCCTGCTGACCGCGGAACACTCTTGGACCAGCGGCTGGATCATTCGGTACGGCATTCTTATATCGATCGATGACGGACTGGACGAACGCGCGATTCGACGGTGTGTTATTGGCTGGTGTCTGCAGAAACCAATTCGACGGATTGCGCTCGGCCAGAGTGAAGACATCGCGGTTGTAGTTATTGGCGCCAGTGTTTTCGGTATGGTCAAGGCTAATAAAGCTGAAAAGCCGATTCGTGAAAATAGGAAAACCGGAAGTAAAGCCAAACTGGTTGCGACGAGTCACACCTTTCTTTACTCCGGGTGAGAAAACGTTATTGGTAGCATTTAAAGCACTGTCGTTGTGATACCAGTAAACATCGCCGTGAAGATTGTTGGTACCTGCTTTGGTTTGCACCAGCACTACCGCTCCAAAGCCACGACCAAACTCTGCAGTGAAGTTGTTTGTAATAACTTGGAATTCCTTAATCGTCGACAACGAAGCACCCTGTCGATTCTGATTTTCCGACGAGTCGTCGTTATTCACACCGTTTATCTGGAACGTCGCCCCGCGTGTGCCAGTGCCATTGAAATTAATTGAAGAACCTGACGATGCGGTCGGATTGTTTTGTCCTGAGGTAGGATTCTCCTGAAAGCCAGTGAACGTTTCAGCAAGTGTCAGGAAACTACCTTGATTAAACGTCGGCTTCTCTATGATCTCCTGAGCGTTGAGCGATCCTTTGATTTCTGCGTTCGTAGTATTGATGGCGGCAAGATCTGCGGTAACTATCACCGCCTCAGTAACAGTGCTCGGATTCAGCGTAAAATCAATCACCCGAGTCTGATTCAACGTTATCTCGATGTTCTCCTGCGACACCTTGCTAAAACCGGTGGCAGCAGCGGTCACACTGTATCGACCAAGCGGTAGAAACGAGGCCGTGTATGAGCCTTCACTGTTTGACTTGAGATTGCGCTCCTGTCCAGTTTCCATATTTCGGATTACTACCTCTGCGCCGGGGATGACTGAGCCTTTCGAGTCGCTTATGGTGCCCTGCAATGTCCCAGTCACCGTCTGCGCGGTTACCGCCAAAGGCAGGAGAAGTAAAGCCGAAGCAAGAATCAGGACCTTGAAGCTACACCTTTGAGATAGTTGACTCAGCATAAGAACCTCCAGTCGGTCAATAAGGAATACCGGTTTCTTTACGAGCTACCCAAATTTCCGCGGTAGCCTGCGCCACGAAGCGCTACGCCAGGACGCGCGTTAGTCATCTGATCATTAGCTAATACTAATTGCCCGTTTACAATCACATAGCTAATTCCAATCGGAAACTGGTGCGGTTTATCGTAGGTTGCGCGATCGATGATGATGTTCTCATCAAGGATAACCATGTCGGCCGCGAAGCCTTCACGAATTAATCCCCGATCGCGAAAGCCAAACGTCTGCGCCGGCAGCGAAGTCATTTTCCGAATCGCATCTTCGAGCGTGATTAGTTTCAACTCGCGAACATATCTGCCAAGAACACGCGCATTGTTTCCGTAACCTCTGGGATGCGGCACGCTCTCATCGTTCTGACGAACGCCACTGTCTGACGCGATCATCGTGAATGGCTCATTCATGATCCGTTTGACGTCGTCTTCGCCCATGCTGTGATAGACCATCGAGGCGCCGCCCGCCACATACATTTCAATAATCTGATCTATCTGACTCTTGACGTCGCTTTTCTTTTTCACCAGCTTAGTAATCTCAGCGATTGACTTGCCGTTGAAAGATCGATCAGGTTCGTAGGAAGCTACTACCGCATAGTCATAGTTCTTAAAGCCGCTGCGCTTCAGAGTATCTTTCATCTCCGAAACTACTCGTTCACGTGTCGCCGGATCCGCCAGACGCTTTTTCGCTTCCTCGAGTCCCCCGGCAAGTAGCCATGAAGGTATGCGCGATGAGAGCGAAGTCGAACTCGCCGTGTAGGCGTATTGATCGACTGTGACCATTAACCCTCTGGCTCTCGCGTCTCGCACGAGGCCCAAGGTCATCGGGCTTTGGCCCCACAATTTCTTGTTACTGATCTTGAAATGCGAAATCTCAACCGGCAGTCCAGCCTGTTCGCCAATTTGAATACTTTCGCGAATGGCGTCGGCAACTTTGTCTCCCTCATTGCGCATGTGGGTGGCGTATAAACCTCCATAACGCGCAACAACTCGCGCCAGGTCAACGATCTCGTCGGTCTTTGCGTAAGTACCGGGAACGTATATCAGGCCCGTCGACAGACCCACCGCGCCGTCTTTCATTGCCTGCTCAACGATCGCTTCCATCTGTTTAAGTTCGTCGGGCGTTGGCGCGCGATCGTCAAGTCCGACAACCTTCCGACGAACTGAACCTTGAGCGATCAAGGTCGCCAGGTTCACCGCCAGCGGCTTTGCTTGCATGCGCCCGAGAAACTCTGAGACATCAGTTGCAGATGAACCGCAGTTTCCCGTCACCAGCGACGTCACGCCCATACGAACAAAGTTTTCCGCGGCTGGAAGACTGTAAATTGATTCAACGTGGGTGTGGACATCGATAAACCCGGGAGCGAGTATCTGGCCTTTGGCATCTATACTATGCCGTCCTTCAGAAGTAGCAACGCGACCGATTTTTTGAATTCTACCTTCCTTAATAGCAACGTCCGCTCGAAACCATGGGTTGCCGCTACCGTCTACAACGCGTGCATTGGTGATCACTAAATCGTATGCCGGTTGACCCGCCTGCGCTCCTACCTGAAGACGCAGAGCTAGAAAACTGCCCAGCGCCAAAGCAGTCAGCGCCAACAAAGCAGACTTGGGAAAGAGACTTGTATTCACTGTCCCGTTGCTTCTGATGTGGTACCAGATACCTTCTTAATCTAGAAAACGCAGCGAGTGATCAGCGCCCTTATGATTACTTAGTCGCGGTCGGCGAATTATAGGGATCAGCGTGGAATAATAAAAGCTAAAGATTCTTATTACTTTGATAAGAAATTCTGATAATCGGTGTAAGGCAGCGGCGCTGGAAATCTTGTCCAGTTTGCTTTAAAGCGACCTGCCGATCTTCGTCGGCTTCAGCAATAAAAAACTCGCCTGAATTTCTTCAGGCGAGTTTGAGGAATTCAGAACTTTGGGTTGGTTAGAAAAGGATCCTAAACCCAAATCGAACGGTTCTGGGTGACTGATACAAGAATGGCTGCTTGTAGCGGATGTCACTTCTGTCCGGCTGCGAGGCTATTCGAGCCAGGATTGCATTCAGGAGCGTTCCCCCTGTGTAACCGTTGGCATAGCCAGTTGTAGTATTTGGGAACCCCAATGCCGCACCGTTAACAGGTGCTGAGCTTGGATTCATCGTCGTGTAAATACCATTCACTGTCTTCTGATCGAAGAGGTTTAGGAAGTTCAGATCAAAGGCCAGCGTGAATTTGCTATCCGAACCAAATCTGTAACGGTGAGTAATGTTGAAATCCGTTTGCGAGAACGTCGGACTACGACCCAGGTCACCGCGGCCAAGGAATATCTGTGGCGTGACAGTTGACGCACCATAAATCGTTGTGGTTTGAGGTTGGCCCGACGTGATTGTCTGGAAGGCAGAGAACTCGGTTGAATGCGTTCGCTGGCCCAGCCAATCAAAAACATAGGCACCGTACATATTGAAAACGTGGGGCCGATCAGTTTGGAGCCGGCCATTGTCCTTCTCACCTTTAGCGGTAAATCCAATGAACGGCAAGTCAAACGCGCGACTTACACCAGGCGCCAGACGTCCGTCAACCAAATGCGGTTCGTCGGAACTGGCCAGTCCGGAATAGTTCCCATACAGCCGACTATAGGTGTAGTTGATATTGGCGTACCAGTTGCGTGACAGCCGTTTATCAACCACAACCTCCAGACCGTCGTAGCGGCGTTGAGGTCGCGTTGATTTCAAATATCCAAGGGCTTGAAGGGTTTGCAAATGGAGTCCTCTGCCGGGGTTACCGATAATGTAAGCCTCGCTGCCGGCCGCGTTAACTACGCCCGCGTCTTCGACTGCCTCATCGACGTTCTTGTAGGTATAGCGCACACGCAGCACCAGATTCTGGCCCAATTGTCGTTCACCACCAACCGTAAACTCGGTCTGCCGGAACGGTCTAAGGTCAGGATCTATAGCGCCGCCACTTAATGCAGTGGCAGCTGGATCATTTGCGTTCACGCGGAAGTTCTTTTGACACCTACTCCGCGCACCAGCAATGATGAAACCGTTAAGGGGACAAATGCTCGGCCCCGTAAAACCACCAACGATATTTGCGAAATTAAAGCTTGTGGCGGTATCACCTGGCAAAAGCTCAAAATAATCCTCGAGCAGAACATCACCACCAAATAACCCTCTCGGAAGCGCAAATTTCACTCGGTCGAAGAATCTGCCATAGCTTGAAAAAATCTTTGTCTTGCCGTTTCCGGTCAGGTCATAGGCGAAGCCAAGTCGAGGAGCAACTTTGTCGCCCCACCCAAAATTGATGGCACTGGGAAAGCTGTTAAATGAGGGTAAATTCTCTTTCTCGATACGAACACCGAGATTCAACGTGAGCCGACTCGTCGGTTGATACTTGTCCTGTATGAAGAGACCCTGGCTCAAATTGGATCCGGAACCAAAAGTTCCTGAACGTCGGAAGGTTGCAGACCCTAGTGAACCTGGCGTGTCGGTCACGTTGCCACCAATCAAGGTAGAGATTTTTGTTCCATAGCTGAAGGTGATGCGTCCGTCAGGTATATTGCCGGACTGCACGTCATTGAAAATCGTGAAGCGTTGATATCCGCCTCTTAATTCGTGTTGGCCCTGAGCGTTAAAAATATACGCAGCGCCAAACTCATATGACGTTCGAACCGAAACATCTTTTCGTGTGATGGTATTCGCACTCGTCGAACTACAGGGGAACGCAGCGTTGGCACTTCCGCAGACGATTTGGACAGCTTCAGGAACCAAATAGTTACCCAACTTTTCGTTTAGAAAACCCCGACTATAACGCCCGTCAATAATCAGCTTGCTGGTCGCTGTATACACACCCGAGAAAGTAACCAAATTCGAGTTCTGACGCCCGCCTTGGTGATCCGTAAGATTATGTCCTGTCAGTGTGCCAATGCTCCCACCAAAGATGGCAGAAGGTACGCTGCCGAAGCCAAAAGCCGAAGAACTGACATTCGTGAAGCTCGTGGTCGGAATGCTTCCCTGGTCAACAACGGGATTCCAAAGATAAGTACCGGTTAGTCTCAGTTTGTTGAATGGGCTCGCATCAATGCGAGAAAACGCATATTCATATCTGCGCCTGCGCGTGTACGTCTCAGACGTTATGAAGGTTCTCGTCGCTGCTGGAGCATTAGTTAAGTATGGAGTAACGACCTTTGTGTTGAATATTTGCGGTGTATAGCTGGTGAAGAACCACACTCGATCTTTAATGATCCTACCGCCAAGGTTAGCAGTTGGAAACTCGTTTGTTCCGCTCGCTTTTACCGGATGAAAGTACTCAGAAGTTTGGACGAAGTTGTTGTTAGCAACGGAACCCGACGTGAATCGAGTTAGGAGAGGACGGGGCGTCCCATTAAACTTTGGTACCTCAAACTGCATACCAAACTCGCCGTGAAAATCATTGCCGCCTCCACGAGTAACTACGCTGACGACGCCTCCAGTTGCGCCACCGTAAAGCGCATCGAACCCGCTTGATTTGACTTGAACTTCCTGAACTAGCTGTGTGGGAATATTGTAGGTTTCGTTCAGAGTCCCTGTCCGATAATTGGTTACTTCCTGCCCATCGATTACAAAAACGTTTTCGCCGCCAGAAGCTCCGTCAACCGAGAACCCGCCCGCACGGCTCTCGGGCCGCGTGCCCGGCACGGTCTTCAGCAGACCTGTAAAACCAGTGCTCTTAGGAAGTAATTCAATCTTCTGAGCGTCAATAGTAGTCTGAATAGCATTATTTGTTATATCAACTGGCACCACATCTGAAGCAACAATATCAACCACGTTTACAGTTTTCCCAGGATTAACCGTAATGGCTAACTGGGTACTGTGTCCGATAGCGACCGAGACGTTTTCGTATCTTGATTCGCCAAATCCACTCGAAGCCGTCGTGACGACATCATAGGTCCCGGGCGGAACCCGCAAGATGCGGAAAAACCCTTCATCATTTGTCGTAGCTGTTTGTCTAAACCCAGCGCCAATACCGGTTGAGGTCGTAGTACTTGCTGTGGTCTTTGCGTTTGTAACCGTCAAAGTTAGGTTAGGCACGAAGGCGCCGGCCGGATCCTTAACAAAGCCTTCAATGCTACCAGTCGTCTCTTGTGCGACGGCCACCGTAGACAGACAAAGAGCAACTGACAATACAAAGGCTATTCTTGTAAAAGTCTTTCTCATCTTTTCCTTTTCCCCTTCACAAAGTGTCTTTTCTACTTTTCGCATGAGACTCGTTTCCGTTTTCACTTCGGTTTCGGCGAGGGAACGAACAAACCGGTACGCCAGAACACCACGCAAGCAACAAATCCGTAACCAAGCTAGCGGCATGGTTCGACGGTTACGGGATACGGATCCAGCTGAACTTCTCCCTGGTGTGTTCCTTGAAATGATTTAGGTGCGTGACCCGATGGCAGAATTAGTTTCGCATCGGAGAGCGGGATTATAGGCTGAGACGAGAGATAATGGTAGCTAAAGATTCTTATCATTTTGATAAGTTTTGCTGATGAGGGATTTTATCGTTAGCGACATTAAGGAGCCTCCTCATTCGATTACGCACTGACGAGCCGTAAGGGCAAAACTTGTCACGCCGCGTGCACAGGATTGCTTTCCCGGCACGTTTCGCAGATCAGTCAATCACTATTTCACAAGTTTAGAGACAAGCGAAAACTCGTCGGAGTTTTTCTTGTTTAACTCAGATCGAAAGAGGAGGAAAGTTGTATTGACTTAGTTATCAGCGAAAGTCTCGGGATGACGCTAAGAGGAAGTACAAGTAATAACGGTTGCTAAAGAACCTGATCTATCTTGATAAGAATCACTGATTGGCAATTTGACTACGAAATCATAGTGATGTTCAGATTTTCGTACTTTGCAAGAATCAAGAAAACGCTTGACGGCCAGAAACACGGGGATATACTCCGCTCAATCAAAGCGGCCCAGTTTTTGCAAATGAATTTGCAAATAAAGAAGATGGCGCTCTTTGGTTCGTCAGCTCGCCAATTGATCAAATGACATGACCGGTACGCGTCAGCTTTAAGTAGCTGGCTCAAGCCCTTACTAAGCAGGAGGCTCCATGCACTCAGCCACACGTCTTCTCTTAACCATCGGTACTTTAATTGTCCTAACAGCCGCCGCATTTGCTCAAACAAGCACGTCTCGCATCACCGGACGCGTTTCGGATGCAAAGCAAGCTTCAGTAGCGGGCGCCTCCGTCACTGTTACCAATGAGGCCACCGGAGTAACGCAAACGCAGACAACTACGGAAGCAGGTGTCTTCGCTTTCGATTCTCTGCCGGTCGGCAATTACACGGTCACAGTCGAACAGAGCGGCTTCAAGAAATTTCAGAAGACCGGAAATCAACTCCAGGTAAACACCCCGCTCAGTGTGGATGTGGTATTGGAGATAGGCCAACTTTCCGAAGTCGTGACGGTTCAGGGAGGAGTCGAACAACTTCAGACCGCAAACGCCACCATGGGCAATGTTGTCGAACAGAAAGCGATCGAGACGCTTCCGCTCAATGGTCGCAATCCGCTGACTCTGTTGCTGCTTGAGCCGGGGGTGACGCAGAGATCCGCGGGCGCGACAGGTTCTGGTGTCCACGTTAACGGTTCACGCGACCGCGCATTCAACGTCACTATCGACGGCATTGAAGCTAATGAGTCCTCAGTACCCAACCCAGTTAGCAACCTGTATCGGTTAACTCCGGACAATGTTCAGGAATTCAAAGTTACGACCAACAATGCCACGGCCGAAGAGGGCCGTAACAGTGGTGCTTCTATTTCCGTCGCAACTCGCAGCGGTACTAGCGAATTTCACGGCACTGGCTACCTTTTTGTTCGCAACGAAGGCTTCAATTCAAATGAGTTCTACGCAAGTGCGCAAGGGACTCCCAAGCCTCTAATCAGAATGTTCCAGCCCGGTTTTGAACTCGGTGGGCCAATCAAGAAGAACAAGACCTTCTTTTTCGGCAGCTATCAATACAATCGGATTAACTTTACGCAGCCAATCGATCAGACCTTCGGTACACCGGCTGTCCTAACAGCGACTGCCCGTTCCGGAATCTTCCGTTACTTCGTTCCCGACCCAGCCAATCCACTCGTTGTCGGGGGTACGACTATTACGCGGAACAATCCTGCGTTGGTTAATTCAGCGACCGGTGTACCGATCGTGCCTAACTGCAGCGCGACAATCACAGTTCGTTGCATTCGCAGCTATGACACACGTCTCGGTACGAATAACACTCTGGGGAAAACGTTGGACAGCGTAGTGGCGGGAATTCTAACACCGTACCCGTTGCCGAACAGCTTCACATCTGGAGACGGTCTCAATACCGGAGGCTTTCTATGGAATCCACCAACGGCGGTCAGAGGTCCGGCGTACGCAGTTCGCGTCGATCACAACTTCAACGCGAACAACAGCATGTTCGCGCGCTATCTGTTCTCTGATTACAACACTCTGCAAGGCGACCCGCTGAACGGCCGTCCTCAGGTATTTCCGAACGAACCACCACTGGGCGAAGTCTTTCGCCGAACGTCGAATCTTGCCGTGAGTTACCGGCGCGTGTTTTCACCCCGCGTAGTTAACGAGCTGACCTTCGGATACGCCCGCTTTGGATTTTTATTTACCCAGGGCGAGGCGAACCCGAAGTGGCCAGATGTGCCGCCTTATGATTTTTCAAATCTAAGCGAAGGCTACATCAACACGCCGCGCACGGCCCGCTGGGTGACTTCGCCACAAATACTCGACAATTTGAGCTTTGTGAAGAACGCACATGTATTTCGTGGTGGAGTGAACTTGCGCTTTTACCGACACGTCGACCAGCGCGGCCAGCCAGGCGGTATCAACGTAACGCCTTCGGTCACGTTCTCAGGCACTACCCGGCCAGCATTTATTACTACCTCCGGTGGCGTGACAACCGTCAACTCAGGTTTTGTTGCGGCGTCCGGAATCAATTCGACCGACGCCACCAACCTGAGTGCCTATATAAATAATCTCTACGGTCTGCCCGCATCGATCAACCAGGTGTTTCTTGGCAATCTGCACGACAATTCGTTCTTGCCTTTCAAGACTGGCGATAAAGTGACGTTGTACGCCCAGAAGCACAACCTCGATCAGTACAACTTCTACTTCCAGGACGAATGGAAAGTGCGACCTAATCTAACGCTGAATTACGGCGCACGTTGGGAATTCAATCCACCGGCTAATACTTCTCCGGAAGGGAGCGTGTTCGTTCCGGCCACACCGATTGCCGGTACTCCATTGCCGGCAACTCCCGCCGTCAACGAAGGAGGCGCTGTCACCTTCGTTCCGGCCAAACACTGGTACGAGGGCGATTTCAAATTTGCAATTGGCCCGCGGTTCGGATTGGCGTGGAGCCCGGATTATAAATCCGGCTTCCTCCATCGCATCTTCGGTGACAGCGGCAAGAGTGTCGTTCGCCTCGGCTATGGACTTGCTTTCGACACCATCTCATCCTTCCAGGTAACTGCGGTCGCTGGTCGAATTCCCGGCGAAGTCCAAAGCTGCACCAGCTCGTTCTCGACTACTACGCAGTCGTTCTCTTCCATCACAAACGGTTGCGCGAGTTCCGCCGCCGTGTTCAGCGCTTTGAATAGCACTGTCTCCGGTGGCTTCCCTACCTTGTTACCGGCGCCGACGGTAAAGCCTTCGACATTGCTCACGCCATCGCAACAATTCAATACGAACGCGCCGCCAATTACGGTCTTCGCGCCCGAAATGAAGCTCCCTACTGTGCATCAATGGAACTTTAGTTTTCAGCGCGAATTGCCCGGGGGCATGGTCATGGAGGCTGGTTACATCGGCCGCCGCGGCGAACGACTCTTTATGGCTTACAACATCAATCAAATCAATCCCGACAAGATTCTGCCATCGTTCTTGATCATGCAGCAGAACACGGCGACCGGTTGCCGGCCTTCGGGAACAACGTCGGGAGGCGTGGCCTGCGGGACGACTCCACCTATTTTGGCGCAGTTAACCGCGGGCGGACTGAGTGCTACCGCTGCCGCCAATCTTCTAAATCAGTCGGCAACACTGACTGATCTCCAATTCAACGCCGCCGGATCGTTTGCACAGCGAATTGAAGACAACACGCTGGCACTAAAGTTAAGGCCTAATCAGCAGTTCGCCAGGATCACTTATTTGGACAACAGCGGTGATTCGAACTATCACGCCGCGCAGTTCACGCTGCGCCGCCGATTCAGCAGCGGCCTCGGCGTCAGTCTCGCTTACACGTTTGCCAAGTCGATTGACAACCAATCAGTCGATCCGGTTGGCGCATCATCGGGAGGAGGCCTATCGAATACCACCTCGCGCGCTCCGGTCGATATACGCGATTTTCGTCTCGACCGTGGGCGGTCTGACTTTGATCGCACGCATATCCTGCAAGGCGCGACAGTTTGGGAAGTCCCAGTCGGCAAGGGCCGCCGCTTTCTAAGTTCATCCCCCGGAATTGTGAATCAGCTTCTGGGCGGCTGGACCATAAATACCATATTTGCTTATATGACTGGAGAGCCGTTCAGCGTCATGGCCGGCGGCGACAGCACAACGGCCCCGGGAGGTCGCGTTTCAAACGCCGCACATACGACTCGTGCAATTGTGCAGCAACCCATCAGCGCGCAGTTGCAGTATTTGCAGGGGCAAACGTTCTTTGGGCCGGTTCTCTTTCCCGCCACGACGGCAATGCCTTGTGGTAAGGATCCGACTGCCGCCTTCTGCATTCCCGCGCCAGGACAGAATGGTTCTGGTCGAAACATTTTCACTGCGCCGCATTATTGGAACTTGGACCTCGGGTTCATTAAGACTTTCCAAATCCGAGAGCGGTTCAAGATTCAATTCAGAACTGAAATGTTCAATGCGCTGAATCATGCGAACTTCGACAATCCTCGCGACGCGAGCGTCGGATCGCCATCGTTAAGTTCGCCGGTCTTTGCTCAGTCCTGTTGCTCCACGGTTGCTCCGCCATCGACGCAAACGGTAGTGCAAACCGGCGAGTCAGCGCGCGTAATTCAGTTTGCACTGAAGTTCCAGTTCTAGCAGGCTGTTCCCTCCCAATAACAGCGAGACATCTCAAATGATGTCTCGCTGTTTTGTTTGTTGCGGAAGTGATCTTGTTCTCGACGCGTCGCGTCGAGGAAACTTGAATCAGAGACCAACGCTTTGTCTTAATGGTACCCATGGCTACGAAAGTGATCTCCACCTTGTTTTTGCTCTGCCTCGGATTCCTTGGTTCCACATCCCAACCGTTAGACAAGCTCACGGCAGAAGAAGTAGTGGCTAAACATCTCGAATCCATCGGTTCCACACAAAGCCGCAAGGCCGTTAAGACGAGAATTATCTCGGGAACGTCGTTCGTCATCTTTCGCACAGCTCCCACTGGCCAGGCTTCGGGAAAAGCCGTGCTTGCTTCTGACGGATCTAAGAACTTAATTGGAATGAGCTTTTACAGTCCTGTTTATCCTCGAGAACAATTCAGTTTCAACGGCAGCAGTTTTGCTTCGGCGTTTGTGACACCTGGTGTCCGTTCGTCGCTGGGTAGTTTTTTGATGATCAACGACTTCATCTTCAAAAACGGATTAATGGGCGGCACATTATCTTCAGCCTGGCCTTTGCTAGATGTCTCAGCCCAGAAAGCGAAATTGGAATATGGCGGATTGAAGCGAGTTAAAGATCAGTCACTTCATGAACTCAAGTTTCTTCCGCGCGGTGGCTCGGACGTTCAGGTGAGCATTTTTCTGGACGAGAAAACATTCGAACATGTACGAACAGAGTATTCGCGCGTTGTATCGGCCCAGATCGGAGACCGAAGCTACGGCAACGTCACAACAAGGGAAAGTAGATTCAAACTGGTGGAGGAGTTTTCGAAGTTTAAAGTCGAGGGCGGACTAAACCTGCCTCACGCTTACAGGTTTGAGTTTTCAGCGGACACGCAGAGTGGGACGTTTCTAGCGGAATGGACTGCAACTCTCACGCAGTTTACCTTCAACGATCCGATCGATCCGGCGGCTTTTACGAGCAACTGACGTCCGATAAACTTCAGTTTGTCGTTGCGTCAGATTTGATGGCGCCACAGATAAACACGGATACTCCGCTCAAAAGTTTATCCGTTTCATCCGTGAAAATCTGTGGCAACTTGTAGGCTACGCAACGACAAACTGAAGTTTATCGGACATTAGAGGTCAGTTGTATAACAAAATCTCCGCTCGCGCCTTTCGAAACTCTTCCAGCTGCGAATTCCAGGATCCAACAATGTCCCTCGCAGCATCTCCACGCTTCAGCCGATCCAGGGTGTTTGCGTTTACCAGCAAACGCAAATAGCTGTCGATCTTCCAATCCATCGGATACAGGGTGCGTAAGGCCACCGCAACTTCCATCCCGGTCAAAAGTGAACGAAACGCAGCACGGTCAGTAACGATTAGATTTATGCCTCCGCATTCCTGGTCCTTAAACACCGATGCCTTTGGTGTGAATCGCACAGGTACAAATCTAACTCCCGGAACTGAGCGCTGATTCAAATATTCCGCCAGCTTGTCGCCCTGAATCCAGGGTGCGCCAACAATCTCAAAAGGTGTATCGGTTCCACGACCAACCGAGACGTTGGTAGTTTCGAGTAGGCCGATGCCGGGATAGAGAGTCGCCTCAGTGAGGCTACGCATGTTAGGAGAGGGATTGATCCAGGTGAGATTTGTTTCATCAAACCACATCGACCGTTGCCAACCTTCCATTTTGATCACGCGCAGGTCAGCACCTATGTTGCGCTGCTTATTGAAGAGCTGGCCTAGCTCGCCAATCGTCAGGCCATGACGGGTGGGAATAGTGTGATAAGAGGTAAAGGACAGTTTGTCCAAGTCGGCGATTGGACCTTCAATATCAGTACCACCGATCGGGTTAGGACGATCCAATACATAGACTGGCAATTTCGTTTTCGCAGCTTCCTCGAGTACATAACCAAGCGTGGAAATGTAGGTGTAGAACCGGGCACCGATATCCTGAATATCAAAAACGATTGCCTCGAGATCTTTCAATTGTTCAGGTTTCGGCCGTCGAGTTTCACCGTACAGCGAAAAGATTGGCAGCCCTGTTGCTTCATCCTTCGAATCCGAGACTTTCTCGTCCGCCACACCTCGTATGCCGTGTTCGGGCGAAAAGAGCGCAACAAGTTTGACGCCGGCCGCTTTGTAAAGAACGTCGATTGTTTGTCGACCTTCACGATCTCTACCGGTGTGGTTAGTCACCAAACCGATGCGCAGACCAGTGAGTTGTTTGAAGTTGTCGCGCTCGAGCACATCAATGCCTGTTAACACTTTCGCCGAAGCTGGCCGTTCGTTGCTCGTCTTTTCAAGTGCTTTCAGAACTTCTGAGTAATACGATCCCGTTTCCCTTCGTGCTTTGCTGACCCCGTCAATATCCGTAACCGCGGCGGCGACTATTGAGGCAACTTTTCCACGCAGTGGCCCAACGTCTCCTTTGCCATCCGGATGCACTCGATTACTCAAAAAGATCAAAAACATCTCGCTGGCAGGATCGATCCATATCGACGTTCCAGTGAACCCCGTGTGACCAAATGAGCCAAGCGGAAAGAGTTCGCCGCGGTTAGTTGAAAAACTTGTATTAATGTCCCACCCGAGACCTCGAGTCCCGCCTGTGTTGTTTACTAAATGTGGTCGGGTCATCTCCGCGATAGTTGCTGGCGCTAGAACTCGCACGCCTTTGTACTGCCCAGCGTTCAAGATCATCTGACAGTAAACGGCGAGATCACTTGCTGTTGAGAAGAGTCCTGCGTGGCCAGCTACTCCATTCATCCGGTAGGACGTTGGATCGTGTACTTGACCACGCAACCAGACATCGGCGTCCGATCCAGCGTTTGCTGCTGAGTCACCGAGGTAACTGAGTTGTCCGCGACGTTTTTCAGTCGGTGCGATCCTTGCCTTTAGGTCCGCTCTTGGGCGAAAACCTGTATCACGCATTCCGAGCGGTGCGAATATGTTCTTCTCTGCAAACTGATCGAGTGGCATGCCACTCGCCCGACGGACAACTTCGCCGAGGGCGATGAAGTTAATGTCACTGTAGACGAAGCGAGTACCTGCCGGGCTCCGCAGTGGTTCCATGATCAAGCGCTTTATCGCTTCGTCGTAACCGACCCACTGCTCGCGCAAATCGAAGTCGGGCGCGTAACCAGATCTGTGGGTTAACAGTTGTTCGATAGTGATCCTGTCTCGACCTTCGCCTTTGAGTTCCGGAATGTACAATGACACGGAGTCGCTCAAGCGAACCTTGCCGCGCTCAATCAGGATCATGACGCTGGTCGCTGTCGCTACCACCTTCGTCAGGCTTGCGAGGTCGAAAATCGTCTCGACGGACATTGGCTCGCGCGAGGGCTCCAACGTTTGCGCGCCGTACGCTTTTTTCCAGACTACTTTTCCTTTGCGTCCAACAAGGACAACAGCGCCGGGCAACTTGTGTTGATTGATTCCCTCCTCGATTGCAGCGTCCATTAGTGCAAGGTGCGATGAGGAAATTGAGACCAGCTCAGGTTTGGTTTGTGGAAGTTGAGCGGCTAGAGATTGGGCGAAAAGGACAATAATCAGGAACTGGATAGTTTTGATTTCTCTGCGCAGCCTCTGCGTTCTCTGCGTCTCGGCGGTAATGATTGCGCGACTACATGAACCGCAGAGACGCAGAGAACGCAGAGATTGCGCAGAGAAGAAACGTTGACTAATAAGAATCATGCTCGTAGATACCGACGCTCGTTACTACTTCACCTGCGCCTTTAACTGTACCCCAGTTCCGCGCGGATACAAGCCCGGCAGGGAAATCGGTAACTTCCCAACTACATCAATCTCACCCAGCAACGCTCGCGCCGCAGCCTGTTGCAGACTCGGCATATCGCCATAGGCCACCAGATACGTACGCAGGCCAGAGAAGTTTTGCAGCAAGTACGGATTGCCAAAACTAATTCCGATGATTGGCGTTTTGCCACCAATGAGACCATTCAAGACTTTTGCTCCAGCATCTGGCAGACCAACGCTGCGCGCCTGTCCAGAACGCACGCGGCCATACATCGAAGCAATAATTAGATCCGCCGACTTCGCCAGTTCGATCGTCTTTTTCACTTCATCTTCTGACGACCGATCATCCATGGTGATCGTCTCCACCTTCCGCCCTGAGCGCGCCAGTCTGGACACGAATGGGGCAGCTACGACGAGTCGATCGTCACCGTTGGTGATCGCAACATTCAAAATCTTCGCATCAGTCTTAACCGTCAGAGGAATCAGTTTGTCTTCGTCGCGAACGAGAGTAATTGCATGTTCGGCGATTTCCGTGGCGAGCATACCTGCTTCCCTGCTGGACACGGTGCGATCAATTGTTTCGATGGGCGTGAGTCGTTGAGTCACTAAGCCAAGGTCATATTTGGCTGCGAGAATCTTTCGGGCTGACTCCTCGACTCTTTTCTCGGTCAAACGACCACTCTTCACTGCTTCGCGAACACCACGAAGAGCCGCCTCCACATCCGCGGGTTTGAGCAACATATCCGCGCCAGCTTCGAGAGCGCGCACCGCCGCTTCATCCTGCGTGAAGTAGATTGTTAGACCGCTCATACTTAAGGCGTCAGTCACGATCATTCCTTGAAACTTCAGATCGCTTCTTAATATTCCACCCATTACTGGCGACATCGTCGCCGGCATTGTTGCTTTTTCTTCAACGATCTCACCACCTTCATCAGTGTCAAGTGGTTTCGACTTCACTGCTTTCGGCAATGGCTTGATCACTGTTCCATCTATCTGGGGCAACGCAATGTGACCCACCATTACAGACCCCACGCCGGCATTAACTGATGCCTGAAATGGAACCAACTCGACCGAGTTCAGTCGGTCGCGAGCCACGTTGATCTCCGGCAAACCTCTATGTGAATCCACCGCCGTGTCCCCGTGTCCGGGAAAATGTTTTGCCGTGGCAATTGCGCCGGCGGATTGCGCACCCTGCGTAAATGCGGCGGCAAAGCGAGCAACCTCTTCCGGGTTTTCACCATAGGAGCGAACATTAATGACCGGGTTCGCGGCATTGTTATTCACGTCAACGACTGGAGCGAAAATATGTTGCACCCCAAGGGCCCTGGCTTCGCGTCCGGTAACCTCACCTTGTCTTCGGGCATAGTCTGGATTGCCAGTCGCACCGAGGGCCATGTTCCAGGGAAAGTTGATGGTATCGTCGAACCGCATTCCTGCCCCCGCTTCGAGATCTGAGGAAATCAGCAGCGGATATTTTGCAAGCTGTTGCATCCGGTTCACGAGAATTACGGACTCATAAACGGGTCCACGAAACAGGATGACTCCACCGATATGATTGTCTTCGACCTGATGTCTGAGACTGCGATAGGCGTCGCTATCCTGATTTAGAAACGTTGCGTTGATGCCAACGGAGATAAGCTGGCCAATCTTCTCGTCTAGCGACATCCGACCGAGTGTTTCGTTGGCCCATTTCGAAGCAGCTGGCGAAGGTTCGCGGTTATATGCAGCTATCTTTGCCGCCGTTGCGTTCGACGATGACTGCTGCGGATGCGCAGGCGCGGCAAACAACGACAGGCATAACGAGATGAGTAAGATGGCGGATAGAAATCGAGTAGTTAAGTGCATCTGATGCTTATTCCTCAATCGATCTGAATGTCCGATATGCGTCTGTCTTGTCGGAGCATTAGATTCAGCAACTCTCAGGGAATTTCAGTCCCGCTTTCCACGCCGCGACAAACTAAAGGAAGCTCTGATCAAATACCTTTCAGCTTCGGGCGCCTCCTTGGAGTGCGGGGACTTGTCACCGCTTTGGTACAGCGAATCTCAGAATCTACAACGCCCTGTACCAAAGC
>DASYRR010000129.1:0-24842 GCA_036004125.1 Pyrinomonadaceae bacterium
TAATGATGCAGTAGCGGGTAAGGATTAATGTTGGTCCCTTCCCAATAGCGTTTGGGGTCTGCGAGGATTCCAATCGAAAAATGTAGGTGAAAGTTACCTGTGCCGGCGTTGCCAGTATCGCCAACGTAAGCAATGACTTGACCTTGTTGTATGTATCGGCCGGGTGCGAGACCATCGGCGTAACCTTGTAAGTGTGCATAGTAGAACACGAGCTTCCGGTCTGCACTGAGTTGATAAATCGTGGTGCCACCCCGTTCGCTTTGAAAGAGCTTGATGATCTCGCCATCTGCTGCCGCAAGAACAGCGGTGCCAGCCGGTGCCGTTATGTCGATCGCATCGTGCGTCCGGCCTTCGGAACGGGCATCGGAAAATGTATCAATCAGTTGTTGAGCGCGGATGCCAGCAACGGGAATGATCAAGTTCAACACACCGACAAAGCTCGGCGTAGTTGAAGAAGATTTTGCTTCGGGTGTTTCAGCTGGGGTTGGATATTCGACCGAGGTTGGCGCGGGTGAGGCAGTTGCTAAGATAGGATTTGCTGGAGTTGGTTGTGATTGAGTTGCCAGACTCGGAATATCTGGTTGACTAAGGCTCTCAAAGCTCTGATTTCTTAAGAACCACCCCGTCGCGATACCGACGGTAATAACAAAAATTCCCACAGCCAGCCAAACTCGCACTTGGATTGCCCCCGAAACGGTTCCTTCACGATCGTTCAAATCCAAGAGGCAAAAGGGGACGCGGTGTTGTGCCTTCAAAAAACCAACTCGCACCAACTCGGAGACGATGGTGCCACGTCGGCAAACGTGACGTATACAGTGCAAACCGAGCTTGCCTGGCCATGGCCCCGCCAAACGCTTTGCCTCCGGTCAAGACGGCCGCTCGCTCTGTGCCTAAACTAATCGCTTCGCCCAGCTCTTCAAAGTGTTTGGTGTGAAGTTCCTTCCCGCCAAGCAAAGCCTTAATGTTTCGGCCCGCGAGTGAAGCTTGCTGAAAAGCGAGTTGTGCAGTGCCTGCGAGCGTTGGTGAGGCGTCTGGGTAAACGGCGATATCACCAAGTGCGAAGACGTTGTCGAAAGCGGAAAGCTGTAGAGTTGGTTTGACGACCAGTAATCCTCTTTGAGTTTTTTCGGCCTCGAGGTGCTCTATCAATGGACTCATCTTCACGCCGCCGGTCCAAACTACGCCAGACGCCGTCAACTTCTCTCGATTCCCGTTATGCTCGAAAGTGAGACCGTCGGGCGCAACGCTCACTACACGTGTTAGCGTGTGGAGTTCTACATGCGACTGGCGCAGTGCGTCTTCGACAAAATCTCGAATCTGGTCGCCCATGCCCGGCACGACCTTGTCGCCCATTTCTACAACCAACACACGTGGTTCACCTTGAAGTGCACGGCGTTTACACGCATCGAGCAGTAGGTCCGCCATCTTTGTCGACAATTCACACCCACTAGCCCCGGCTCCAACTACGGCAAAGGTCAAGGCGCGTCGCACATCCTGCGGAGGCGTATCAGGAGGAAGCCGATCGAGGGCCGTCACCATGATCTGTCTCAGCCGGTCAGCATGCGCGATCTTTCGGAAAGGGAGCGAGTGTTCCTCGGCACCTTCAACGCCAACGTAGTTTGTTATTCCACCCACGGTTAGGACTAGAACGTCGTACTCTAAAGCTTCAGGATAGCTCTCGAGAGAAACCTTTTGTGACGTGAGGTCGACGGCAACCACGCCGTTTTTGATGAATCTGATGTTGTCGTCCAATAGTTCATCGTACTGGGGCGCAATGTGCCACTCTTCAACTTCGCCACTTAAGTATTCATAGAGCATCGGTGTGAAAAGAAAGTGGTCCTCATCGCTAACCAGTGTAACTTCTCCAGAGCCAGCGAGATCGAGGGCGGTAAACAATCCGGCAAAGCCCCCTCCCAATATCAGAATTCGTGGTTGCGCCATAGAGTTTTATCGTTTCGCGTTTGTCGTTGAACTGGGTGATATTACACCTTTAGTGGCGCCGAGGAAGAGTCAGGGGCACGTTGCCAGGAGCGCAGGCGACCCGACTATACAGGTTAATCCGAGCAGCGTCAGAGTCTACCAAGGGGAGAAAAGACCCGCGGATTGGGTCAACTGGACAGTGTCTAACCTGCATGTTAAATTGCTCATGCTTTTTAAGTTTAGCGGTTGCCGTCTTTAACGGATGTACTGCGGTCGAGGAGGACCATTTAAGCAAGTGGCGTTAGCAAAAGAAACCAAAGAGCAGATAGTGTCTGACTTTCGTACTCACGAGGCGGATACAGGCTCGCCCCAAGTCCAGGTTGCGCTGTTAAGTAAGAGAATTAACGACCTGACCGAACATTTCAAAACCCATAAGAAAGATAACCATTCGCGACGCGGCCTGCTCAAAATGGTCTCGCAGCGACGAAGTCTGTTGGATTACTTGAAGCGCACGGATATTGAGCGCTACCACGAGGTAGTGAATCGTCTGGGCCTGCGCCGGTAGTAGAGTCGGAACATATTTTCACCAAAACGAGAGATCTTCGAGTCTCTGATTAGTTAAAGCCCGCGTCTATCGAAGAGCTTGTGGCAGTGCCGAACGTGACGGCGATTGACTGGAAACAAGCAGACGTGCGGCCCCAGCTCCGGGCAAATAGGCGACGTGAGTCACGGTTTAGTGCTCATGTCGCTTTTTCTTTTGTTCCAGCTTTAGTTTACCCGCCTCACGTTGGCGCGGTGCAAACAATCATCAAGATTATGCCCAACGGCGGGTGGATGAGACGCTCGCGACCTGAGCTTGTTTTCAGGTGAATGTCCTAAGGAGACTAACAAATGTCAGAAAAGAAATACCTCAAAGAATCAATCAAACTTGGCGACAAGGAGTTGACGGTTGAGACCGGTCGGGTCGCCAAACAGGCCGATGGCTCGGTCGTGATTCGTTATGGAGACACGATGCTACTGGTCGCCGCGGTTGGCGCACCTACTGCACGCGAAGGAATTGATTTTTTCCCTCTAACGGTTGAATACCGTGAATCAAACTTCGCCGCCGGACGTATTCCGGGTAACTACTTTCGGCGAGAAGGTCGCCCCAATGAAAAAGAGGTTCTCACTAGCCGCTTGATTGATCGTCCATGTCGTCCACTGTTTGCCGAGGGCTATAAGAATGAGACGCAAGTTATCGCCAGCGTAATTTCAGCAGATCCCGACAACAACCCGGACGTCATCGCCATTACCGGCGCATCTTGTGCTCTCTACTTGTCGGACATTCCTTTCCTCAACCCGATCGCCGGCGTGCGCATTGGCTTGATCGAGGGTCGTTATATCGTCAATCCAACCTATGACGAAGTTCGTGAGTCGCGCCTGAACCTGGTGGTGGCAGGAACGGAAGAGGCCATCGTGATGGTTGAAGCTGGCGCCAGGGAAGCCTCCGAAGAGATCATGGTGGAAGCGCTAATGCTGGCCCATAAAGAGATCAATCGGCTCTGCCGCTGGCAAAGAGAACTATACAAGGCGTTGGAAATTCAGAAGCGCGAAGTCGTACCCCCAGTGCTTGACGAAGAGATGCTGCGTGAAATTAGTGAGAAATACACCGAATCGCTCCGCGCTGCTCTCGATACGAGTAGTCAAGAAAAGAGAGCGAGCTACGCCAATGTCGATGCACTTAAGAAAGAAGTTGTGGACTCCTACCCCGAGGACCAACCCGAAAGACGATTGATGGCAAAGCAAATCTTCGATCATCTCAAGGAGAATGTCTTTCGGGACGACATTCTCAACAAGCGACGTCGACCCGATGGCCGGCGATTCTCAGAGATTCGGGCAATTACGTGCGAAGTCGGTTGGCTGCCACGTGTCCACGGTTCCGCCCTCTTTACTCGCGGTGAAACCCAGGCACTGGTCTCGACGACACTCGGTACAAAGGAAGATGAACAGTTCATGGATGATCTGGAAAAGGGTGAAGTGAAACGCCGTTTCCTGCTCCATTACAACTTCCCTCAGTACTCAGTTGGTGAAGTTGGTCGATTCGGATCGTCCAGCCGTCGTGAGATTGGTCATGGTGCGCTGGCACGCCGAGCTCTGGAAACAGTGTTACCTGATGACGCAGATTTTCCATACACCGTCCGGATCGTTTCTGACATCACTGAATCAAACGGGTCATCGTCAATGGCGAGCGTATGCGGTGGCACATTATCAATGATGGATGCGGGTGTCCCTTTGAAAGCCCCAGTCGCCGGCGTAGCGATGGGTCTCGTCATGGATGGAAACAAATATGCAATCCTGACGGACATCGCAGGAGCAGAAGATCACTACGGCGACATGGACTTCAAAGTCGCCGGTACAAAAAACGGAATCACTGCGTTGCAGATGGACATCAAGATCGCGGGTATCAATGCCCAGATCATGGCTGAAGCACTTGAGCAGGCAAAGAAAGGTCGCTTCTATATTCTCGGCGCAATGGAAAAGGCACTCCCTGAGCCGCGCGAGACGATTTCCCAGTACGCGCCCAGAATCATCCAGATCAAGATCAATCCCGATAAGATTCGTGATGTGATCGGACCAGGTGGAAAAGTTATACGATCTTTGGTTGAAGAGACTGGGGCCAAGATAGATGTTTCGGACGACGGCACTATATCGATTGCCACGGCGAGTGGTGAGGCCGCCGACGCTGCGGTTAACCGCATTCGCGGGTTAACGGCGGAGGCCGAAGTGGGCCAAACTTATCTTGGTACGGTATCGCGAATCGTTGACTTCGGTGCATTCGTCGAAATATTTCCCGGCACAGACGGCTTGTTACACATTTCCGAAATTGCCGACCGGCGTGTCAAGGACGTTCGCGATGAATTGAAAGAAGGTCAACAGATTCTCGTGAAGTGCATTGGCCGTGAAGGGAACAAGATCAAGCTTTCGCGGAAAGCCGTGTTGCGCGACGAAAATCGAAAGGCAGAGGCGGCGAGCTCGAGTGAGACTGACAATTAGATAGTCCTATCTCCAACAGTTCTATCTTTGCTTTTAGGAGCCCGGTTCAAAACCTGGCTCCTTATTTATTTCCGCCAAAAGTCCAATACTCAGAATTCCGTCTGAAACTCAGACGGAATTCTCGCCTTATGGGGGTCAATTCACTAGCGTTCGGGCGTTTTTTGAACGGCCTTATATTTGCTCAAGAGTGTTTTACCTCGAACTCTTCTAAACACAGCGGTGGGTCGGTGTGGGAGCGGCAAACATTACCCTCCATTGAAAATCAACAGCTTACCCCCACGAAATTAGGACCAAAGAATTCGATTCGCGGCTGGAGTTTCCAAGTCATTAGTCATCTTCTAGATGAAAGGAATTCTATAACTAACGATCGGGATTTGATGGCTCACACTCCGGATGACGTTAACCATTGTGCAAATGTTAAGTAGGACTGGAACCCGAAGAATCTGGCAAACCGCCCGAAGAGTAACGGCGGTGGGCAGCCTCTTCGTGATCATGAGTCAGACGACACACGCTGGCCCAGTTCTGGTTAGCGAGGTTGTTCAGACCGTGAACACGCTTCAGAGTTCACTTGATCTTCGGCTTCGCAATCTGTCACAAGACCCGGTATCACCTGATGTGAAGGGAGCCGGAACAACAAGCGCAATTAGTGACGACGCGAACAGTTCGAAGGGCGGAGCAAAGGCTGACTCAATCTTGTCGGGTGTGGCAGTAGATTTACAAACGCAAAACTTTGGAGTCGTTGTTGTTGAGGAAGCAATTGTCGAAGGCACCGTCTGCGACTGTGGTGAGATCCTTTTGCCCGGGGCTGGTTTTCCGAAATGGCCACTTTTGTTCCTGGCAGCTATACCCCTAATCTTCATTCCTGAATGTGACGATTGTGATGTTCCTGTTTGCGTAAACTGCGTTATCGCTACGCCCACGCCAACTCCGCCACCACCCAATAGTACTGTTCCGGAGCCTGCCTCACTTTTCTTATTTGGCACCGGTCTACTGGCCATCGGCGCAGGTTTGCGACGGCGGTATGCGAAGGCGAAGTTTGAGACAGAGACACAGACGAAAGACGAATAGGACAATGTCAACCACCAAGCTCTTCTGCACCGGAAAAATGAAGCTAGCCCTTATGGCTTTGCTCTGTTTGTCAGGTCTGTTGATTTATCCGTCGTCGTCGGCCGATGCGAAAACAAAGAAAGCCAAGTACGGAACCATCAGGATCCTCTCCACTCCAGGCGGATTACCGATCAGTGTTGACGGTAAGTCATTCGGCGCAACGAGCACAGAGTACCGATCGCTTGATTTTGAACCGGGATTGCATACAGTTGTGATAGTCATGCCCAACGGTCAACTTTGGACGCGCGAAATTGATCTACCTGCTGGTCGAATCAAATGTATCGCGGTCAACTATCGGCCGCTCGCAGCGCCTCTAAAGTCACCCTGTCCCTTCCCGGTGAATTTGTCGGCGCCCGGCCAGGTCAATGAGGGCGAGCTCATAACGTACACATCAGACGTTGCGTATAGTGGTGCGGCTGGGTTGACTTACGTCTGGTCCATTAGTCCGTCAAATGCCCGAATAGTCAGCGGTGCCGGCACACCGACGATCAGCGTCGATTCAACCGGTCTTGCCGGAAAGCGCATTACCGCTACGCTCGTGGTAACGGACGGCTCGTCTGATCCGGCATGTCGCCAATCAGCGCAGGCGTACACGAACATCCCGCCTCATGAGAAGCGAACGATAGTCGGAAGAGAATTTGATACCTGCTGCAGTTGTTCCTACGACGATCAAAAGGCTCGGCTCGACAACCTCGCAGTAGAATTGCAAAGCGATCCAACAACTACAACCTATGTCTTTGGGTATGGCGGGCGTACAAGTCCAGTCGGCGAAGCGGATCGATTACTCGCACGGGCTCGTGAATATCTGGTTGCTCAGCGTGGAATAGATGCGTCTCGCATCACGCTGGTGAACGGTGGGTTCCGGGAGGAGAACTGTGTTGAAGTCTGGATTGTTCCACAGGGAGCAACAGTTCCGCAGTCTTCGCCAACGATCCAACCCGCTGACGTGAGACCGACGCCGGCAATTAGACCTCGTAAGCGTGGTCGCGGATAAAGACTTCGAGCAGGGGCGCAAAAAAAGGGGACAAGAGTTTAGAGCTCTTGTCCCCTCTTTTATTTGCAGGTTGAATCAGTCGAGGATTTACTCGAAACCAGCGCGAGTTATTAGTATCACCGGCTCTCTTCTTTTCTTTTCTACGTCGGTCTTCTACTATTCGTGGCTATATTTCCAAGGCTACTCGCAAAGGACAATCAACTAAGAACGTGCCTGCTCCTAATATCGACACCATAGTCTCCCTGGCAAAGCGACGAGGCTTTGTCTTTCCATCTTCGGAAGTTTACGGCGGGCTTGGGAGTGCGTGGGATTATGGCCCGCTGGGCGTTGAACTCTGTAACAACGTGAAGCAATCATGGTGGCGTTGGCTCGTTTATGAACGTGATGACATAGAAGGCGTTGATTCGTCGATTATTCTGAATCGAATGGTGTGGAAGTATTCCGGGCACGAGGCAACGTTCCATGACCCATTAGTGGATTGCCGCGAATGCAAGTCGCGACTTCGTGCAGACAAGCTTGTATTACCGGCAGATGTTCCGGCTGATAGTGATGTTGGCGTGTTGATCCGGCAAAAGAAAGTTAAGTGTTCGAATTGTGGTTCGACTGATTTAACAGAGCCTCGGCCCTTCAATATGATGTTTCGCACGATGCTGGGCGCAGCTGCTGAAGAAGACGATCCAACTGCGCTCGCGTATCTTCGACCAGAAACGGCCCAGGGGATCTTCATAAACTTCCTGAATATTCAGACAGCGATGCGGCGAAAAATTCCATTTGGCATTGCGCAAGTCGGAAAATCGTTTCGCAACGAAATAACTCCTGGAAATTTCATCCTGCGCACGCGCGAGTTTGAGCAGATGGAGATGGAGTACTTCGTTAAGCCGGACGCGGAACATCTAAAACTGGTTGATGAATGGGTTGATCTATATCTCGAATGGTTCCAAAGCCTGGGTTTGAGTAGAGACAATCTGAGCCGTCACGAAGTGCCAGGCAACGAGCTCGCGCATTATTCAAAACGAACTGTCGACATCATGTATCGCTATTTTCCAGAACGTGACGAAGAGGAGCGCCAGTGGGAAGAGTTAATGGGTATCGCGTACCGGACCGATTTCGATCTGCGCTCTCACTCGAGCAAGCCAACTGATGAGGAGGGCAAGCGAATCAATCCTGATTCGACGGAGGACTTGTCGTATTTTGACGAAGCGACAAAGCAACGATTCTATCCACATGTCATTGAACCAGCGGCGGGTGTGAATCGAACCGTACTGGCAGTGTTAATGGATGCATATTCCGAGAAGACAAACGATAAAGGCGAAACCAGAGTCATTCTAAAGCTGAGCCCGCAACTCGCCCCAATCAAAGCAGCAATTCTGCCGCTGGCGAAAAACAAACCGGAGATTGTGGGAATGGCGAAAGCAATTAAGCGATCACTGCAACCTGTGTTGCGCGCCGTTTACGATGACACGGGAGGTATCGGCAAACTCTACGCGCGTCAGGATGAGATTGGAACGCCGTTTTGTGTGACTGTCGACCATCAATCTCTTGAGGATGAAGCAGTCACGGTCCGTGATCGCGACACGTGGGAACAGGAACGTGTAAACATTTCGGATCTCGCGGAACACTTGCAAAAGAGATTGAAGGCTTAAAAGATGGTTTCGAGTGTCCGATATGCGTCTGTCTTGTCGTGGCGCAGTGAAGAAAGTTGTTGGGCACTCACCGACAAGACAGACGCATATCGGACACTCTTTTACCGATGCCGATAGTAAAGAAACGAAACGAACAAACTGAGACGCGGCTCTTGTTGGAGTCGGGTGAGCCGGTCGATCTGCCACCCGCTGAAATCGCCGACAGCGCGATACTTGTCCAGTTTGAGAAGTTCAAGCCCTTTATTCCTGAGCTATTGGAATCGCTTCGCAACGGCACAACCGCTGAGCCTGTTCCCGTAATGCTCGATGGATCAACCTTTGCTGTCCATGGACCAACGCGAACATTTTGGGTAAAGCTTTGGCACGCCGCCGGAAGTGAAATGACCAAAATCGATCGCGCACAAGTCATTAGTTGCCTGCCTTCAACTCGCGGCGTTCAGATCGTCATCGAGTCTCCGGAAGAATAAGAAGTTCAGAGGTAAGTCACCCTTCTATCAGTTAACCTGCCGAAGAATTTCGCGAAAGAAAGAATTCTCCACCTATTTGCCTCGGATCAAAACCACTCGCAATGAGAAGGTTTCCGTTGCACAGTTTTTGTTTCTCGCCCTTATCCTCGCAGTTTGCACAGTGGGAACGATCGCACCTAATCAAGGCGGAGGCTGTATCGTAAGTGCAGATTTGTGCGATGAGAGTAACCCGCCCCGTCCAACTCCAACTATTGCGGACTAGCCTTTATTCCCAAGATAGACTTAGATCTCGAGACTGTGGTCGGGTATCTACTTAAGCCGAGAGTTGCCGAGGGTTGAAAGCTAGGAGTATTGTGTAGAGTCGCTTCGAATCGGCAATGAAATCAATTCATCACTTAATAGTTTGGTTTCTCTTGCTCATCCTCCCGGCCGTTGGTGCTGCGCAAGAATCGGAAAACAAAGCAAACCAAAAATCCGTAGCAAGATCCGTTAAACTCGAAAACATTGAAGTCATTCAAGGAGTCTTTGCTCTGGTTGACAGGGCATCGCAGTTCAAGAATACTGCGTTAAGAGTGCGCACGCAAACGGAGTTGTCAGTCCTGCTTTGGAGGTACGATGAAACCTACGCTCGTGAGCTTTTCCTAAGAGTATATGACTCACTCAAAGGAGCTGACCCAAAATCTAATACCTCCACGTCGACAGCCGAAGATCAAGAGAAGATCAGACTTGCCCTTCTCAGTTGGATGATTACGAAGGTAGCGCCTCTGGACAGTGTTCTGGCGAAGCGCCTCTCCGAAAACCAAGCTGACGACAAGTCTAATACAAAGGCTGCCGCTAAGACTTCTCTCACAACCGCTTACAAACTTGTCGAGACCGATCCAAAAATCGCTTCCGAGTTTGCCGAACGCAGCTTCAATTTAGAACTGTCACCTCACGCATTCGCGTTACTGAACGAACTTAGGAAGAAAAACGAATCCGCCGCTAATAGCCTGTTTCTCAAATCTATGGACATTGCTGTTATGCAGCCGTTTTTTGACGCCAATACCCTAATGTGGCTCGGCCTCTATGTATTAACTTCACCGCTTAGAACACTGACTCCTGATCAAGTAGACATGGTGCAAATCGGGGCGTTGACAGTTCCAAATATATCGGTAGTTCGCTCCAACACGCGACCAGAGATTCTCCGCGCGTATTTGTTAACGGCAATCAATATACTTACGCGTGACTGTTCGGTTGAACAACGGACACTCTATTACGTTACATGTTATCAACTCTTTCCAATTGTAGAACGATTTCTTCCCCAGTACTCATATAGGTTAGCGAGCGCGATGAATTCACTGATCCGTGATGTGCCCCCAGAATTAGTTCAAGAATCATCTTTTAAGAAACTTGCCCAGAAAGATAGAACGATTGATATAGAAGAGGCAATTAAGGAACTAGACAATACAGTGGCCGAAAGCTATCACGATCAACGAGCTTTGGCTATTGGATATGATCTTTATGTTGATAATAAGCTTGACGGCGCGCTAAACATTTTCGAGCGGATTAAAGACTTAGCCCTGAGAAAGCATTTACTTAGCTTGGTGACCTACGCCGAAGGTATGAGAGCAATTGAATTGGGTGATTTACACACGGCTGCGAAGATAGCTGATACGAGGCTAGACCCGAGTATCGAGAAGACGATGCTGTGGCTCGGTATCGCTGCCAAACACGTCCAGAAACGAGCTTGGTCATCAGCCAGAGAATCGCTCGATAAGGCCTGGGCTGAGAGCCTTCGACTAGAAGAACCGCGAAGACCGATTCTGTTGATGATCGTGGCCAGCGAGTTATCCACTTTTGATTTACTCCTGGCTGGTCAGGCATTGCAGCAAGCCGTACGAGCCTTCAACGAAACTGCGGATGCGTCTAGCTCAAGGGTTCAATGGGTGACAACTGTAAAGGCCGGTAACTTATCGCGAGGCTTTCCGTTACAGCCTAAAGGCGTTGATTACTCCTTGCACGCGCTGCTAAAACCTCTTGTATTAAAGGATCGAGAAGTCACAACAATCGAGTTCCTCAAAATCAAGGACGAGGAAATGCTAAGTGAAGGTTTTCTCACGTTGGCCGAGCTTAGACTTTCTGGTCTTATTAGGGAGTGAACCCATGCGAAAGCAGATATGGCTTTACTCTTTCCTGGCGCTGATTATTTTTCTCATCGTATCGGTATGGATACATCAGCAAACAAAACCATTAGACATTGGCTTGATTACGATTGATGAAATGACTCTAAGAAAACTGGCCATCAAGAAGGTTATGCCAGATTTTCCCGACGCGTCTAAGACAAGTGGTTCCAAAGGGGTGGCGGTGGTTCAGTTGAGAATAGACCAGCGAGGTAACGCAGCCGAGGTAGAGGTGTTACAGGCACCGGATACGTTAACAGGATCAGCCGTTTCTAATGCAGTTAAACAATGGGCGTTCGAGCCTTTCACAGCGAACGGTCAAGCAGCACAAGTCAGGGGTAAACTGACCTTCTATTACAAGATCAGCAATTGCGGAGCTCGTGTCGAAGACCCTCGGCAAGTAAAGAGCAGTGCGGCGAATCCTTGCCTGCCAACGGAATAGCTTTCAAATAATCGTTGTAGAAATTGATCAATGAGGTTGGTTTTCGGCAAATCTCCGCACTTGTTACTTCTCGGCATTTTTGCCGCTTCATTGATAGTCATTGCAATATTGGTTAAAGGCTACTTCAGGCCAGGCTTAGTCGATGAAACCACGCAAGCGGTTAAGGTAGGAACGAGCCTCTCAAATCTTGAAGTCGATTGGAAGAGGAAACAAAAAACGCTCGTGATCGCGATGCAACGGGGATGCCAACATAGTACCGAAAGTTTCCCGTTCTATCGACGAGTTGCGGAGCAATCCCAGGTGTGGGCCGACGTTCAATTGATCGCTTTGTTCCCGGAATCGGTATTTGACGATGCCACCTATCTCGCCGAACGCAATCTAAAAGTCGATGAAATCCGGCAAGCATCGCTCTCTTCGATCGGCATCGAAGCCACTCCCACACTCATGATTGTGGATGATCTAGGTTCTGTGGAGGCAGTATGGTCTGGTCAATTAGACTCAACAGAGGAGGAGAAGGTAGTAAGCAGATTGGATCCTCGGCGTCGATCACAGCTTCCCAAGCTCAGCAAGGGTACAAGAAATAGTAGTACCACAAAATCAACAAGTACTAATCCCTCGCGAATCGTTGTCATTGACATAAATCCTTCGAGTCTGAAAGCGGCAGATCTTCATCGAGAGATCAATAAAGGGAATCGATTTGTGTTGTTAGATATACGAAGTCGGGCAGCCTTTGCGCAAGCTCACATACTAGACGCTATTAATATTCCACTTGATGAGATCCAGACACGTGGCCTCAATGAGTTAAAGACTTCCGACCAGATCGTTGCTTACTGCAGATGCCCAGGCGACGAGCAGAGCAAGATTGCTTACAAAATGCTTCGGGACGACGGTTTTCCTCAGGTATTGATACTCGAAGGGGGCATCGATGAGTGGGAGCGAGTGACTACGCCCTTAAATTCAAAAAAACCTTAAGCTGGGAAATGTGGAAATGGCCGCCCATGAAGCTGGCAAAGAAAAATGCATTAGCGCTAGCTCTTACAGCCATCGCGTTAATCGTGGTAGTTATTACGTTTAATAAGTGGCACCAAGTCGACTCAAACGAAAAGGCTTCTCCCTTAGAAACTCCCACCCTAAAGTCGCGCATACCAGCCTTTAGCATAGCCGTTCCAGACCTTGATCAATTACCATTGACATTGCCACCTGAGGGATTTAGTGGAAAAACGCGGGAGGCCTATGAAGCCGCGAGGCATATTCCTCAGTTACTTGCACAACTTCCCTGTTACTGTTATTGCGATAAGTCCTCTGGACACAAGAGCCTGCACAGTTGTTATGAAACTGATCATTCGGCACACTGTACACTCTGTGTGGATGAGGCGTTATTTGCATACCGTCTTCAAAAACAAGGATTCACTGCCCAGGAAATACGAGAACGAATTATTGCCGAATTTGCGCCGCACCAATAGCTTGAAAAACACATTTCTATGAAAGTGAGGGATTTGTAATCCGGCCGACGAATAAAATACTAGCGGACCGATTGTCGCGAATGATGAAGATGAAGGGGTGATCCGCCCTGAAAACAGGTAAGTCCTCGGACGAAATCTGAGATCCTATGGCGCCAGTTGCGACGGCTGCTTCGGTACCTTCTTCATCTACTGTTAAGTGAGATTTCTGAATGACCGATGACAAAAATAGATCATGTAGGCCGTCGATTCCTGAGAAATCGGCGTCGCGACTAAAAGCAACGGGCATTCCCATCTCGCAGAGAGTATTTCTGAGTTCGAGACCGTCCTTGAGATTAAACTTCGGCAGAATAACTATAACTTTCTGCGAAACAGATCTATCGATGTCTGACAGTCTATCTTGTGTGAACCACCGCGCGGAATCCAGCAACCCGTCCACTTTGTGTGGTAGTAACACCATCATTGAGAAAGCGCCTCCTGAATAAGGAAGCTCTAAAGCCTGGACAATTCCATCGTCGTAGTATCTAAACTTTTCAATCGATCGCATGAACGCGACCTTAGTACTTTCTTTTTTCGTAACTGAGAAATACGCAGTTCTTGTGTCCCGGGCTTGGAATCTTTTAGCCCATTGAGCCTTGAAGTAGACTGCGTTAGTGAGCAGTAGTTTAGTGCTAAAATCGACCGATCCATTTGGAAGAATCTCTTTTATTTTTTCCTTAGTCTGTTGTTCAATCCAGGCATTGATAGTTTGCCGAGAGTCTTCAGGATCCTTCGCGAAGTCTGCATCCATGAGCGCCGAGCCATAATGATTCTGAATTATACTTACGAAGGGCTTGGATGAGATGCCACTTTGTTTCCATAAAGCATTTGCGATGATCAACTGTTCCTGAAAGTTGACCGACTTCTTCAAATTCTGATTCAAAGAGCCGAACACGGGATGAAGGTGTGTCTGATTAAGAGGGAAGCTAGCAACTGAGGCTACCTGCTTTGCCGTCTCCCCGCGTGCCCCCGCATATATCATTGCCAAAGCTAATGAGAGGCTGTAAGGTGACAGGAACAAATTACCATCTCGAGCGCGGCTTACCTTTAGATATAAATCCAAAGCAAATTGATTATTCCCCTTTACAACCCTTTCGACCGAAAGGATCGACGCATCACTCCTAAGTTCTGCCGGACTCAGTAAGCTCGAAGCCACGAACACAGCAATTGACAGACTAGTAAGAACGAACTTCATTTTTCCTCCTTGGGACGAATGGCCACAACATCTTCGCGGTTAGCGGGGGGCTCTCCTTGAAAGAGAAGTTGACGCGGGTAGCAAGGTGACGTCCAAGCATTTTAGCACGGCGGCTGCTATATTCCGGTCAATTCAATTCTCACTCGATAGTTATAAAACTCTCTGATCAGGCAAATTGACTGCCTTTCAAAATCATCAAATAGAGTTTGAGCAACACAATGATAGCCCCTCGTCCATAGATGATCCAAAGATGTGGGAAATTCGTCCTAGCGAAGAGAACCAAATATCAAAACTGCCACAAATAACTTACGGTCTAATTCCTCCTGGTTTTAAGCAAGCGATTCCTGCTACCGGGCTACCCCAACACTACTAGAGGGCACGATCTATGAGCCGGTGGCCCAGCGTTCTACGCGGACGGAAGCGCTGTTCGGTTTACCCTTAAGGATAGTAACGCGCCGCCAACGGCATTCCGGGATTCCGGTATTGAACGACTGCTGGATTCGTTTTCTTAACTCGGTTATCGCCGCCACGGCAAATTCCTCCTTACCAGGGTTGTTCATCTGATTCTGACCGCGAACCGAGTCCATGAGTCTACGGGCGTGATTTGTTGACTTTGGACCTTGGAACGTTAGACAGTTGATTTGGTGATCGAGGTATCAGAAAAAGTTCTGCAGATTTCCCGCACGATTCGAGAAGCTGGGGGGCGTGCGTTGTTGGTGGGTGGTTGCGTACGGGATCAGATCATGCGCAAGCAGCCCAAAGACTGGGATCTCGAAGTCTATCAACTCTCGTCTGAACACCTGCGTGAGTTGTTGGAGCAGTTTGGAACGGTTAACGCAGTCGGTGAAGCATTCACTGTTTACAAATTGGGCCCCGATCTCGATGTTTCCATTCCACGTCGTGAGCGAAAGTCAGGGCGAGGGCATCGCGCATTTGTGATTGAGGGTGAGCCTTCGATGAGCATCGAGGAAGCATCGCGCCGGCGCGACTTTACTATCAACGCCATTCTGCAAGATCCATTGACTGGCGAAGTGTTGGATCCTTTTGCCGGAAGAGCAGACATCGAACGTCGACTGCTGCGAGCGGTCTCGAAAGACACTTTTGTTGAAGATAGCTTGCGGGTTTTGCGAGCCGCGCAGTTTGCTTCCCGATTCCAGTTCGATATCGATCAGGAGACGATTACGCTTTGCCAATCAATTGACCTGTCAGATTTGCCAGCCGAAAGAGTTTGGGGAGAGATTGAAAAGCTGTTCCTAAGGTCTGAGCAGCCGTCCATTGGTCTTCGCTGGCTGCGCGATTTAGCAGTGGTCGCGAAGCTTTTTCCGGAAATCGCCAGCTTGATCTCTGTTCCGCAGGATCCAGTGTGGCATCCGGAAGGCGATGTATTTGTGCATACCCAGTTGGTGGTTGACCGCGCGCGAGAGTTGATTGACGACTTGCCTTATCCAAAGCAACTCACAGTGATGTTAGCGGCGCTGGCCCACGACTTCGGCAAGCCGGCGACTACCGAGTTCATTGAAGAACACTGGCGGTCTCGCGGACACGAGGAGGCTGGTGTAGAACCAACCACAACATTTCTCGATCGCCTGAACGTTCACACGATTGAAGGGTATGACGTACGTGGGCAAGTGATCGCCTTAGTGAAAGAGCACCTGAAGCCGGGTGAGTTTTTTAAGAAGCGTGAGGAAATCGGTGAGGGCGCGTTTCGCCGCCTGGCGCGAAGATGTGAACCAGATTTGTTGTATCGAGTAGCTAAAGCGGACTCGTTAGGTCGTAATGCACCTTGGGTTCCTCGTGAAAATTGGTATACGGCCGAGGCTCAGGAGTGGTTTATCAAGAGGGCAAGAGAACTCCAGGTGGAGCAAACAGCGCCTTTGCCAATCTTACTCGGTAGACATCTGATGGAAATGGGAATGGCGCCGGGGCCAAGAATGGGCGAGATAACGCGCGCCGTCTATGAAATGCAGCTCGACGGTCGCGTTCGTACTTTGGACGACGCCAGAGAGGAAGCGAGAAAACTATTGGCCACGGATGAACACGGATAACACGGATCTGATTTCGGTTATGTTTTCTGATCTGTGTCAATCAGTGAAATCTGTAACTAAGCTTGAGGTTGTTGTTGCGTCACGCAGTGGATCGTTCCCATACCCCAGACAAGCGATTCACAATCAATCGGTACAACGCGACGATCCGGAAAGACCTTTTGTAGCGTTTCCACAGCTCTGACGTCGTTTGCATGGCCGAATATCGGAGCCAGCACCACATTGTTTGCGATGTAAAAGTTGGCATAGCTTGCAGGTAATCGCTCGAGATTCCGAGTGTCTGTACTTGAGCCACCAACCACGCCGGGCATAGGCAGGGTAACGATGCGAAAGTGATTGCCTTGGGAGTCCGTCAGCTGATGAAGGCGATTGAGATTGTCCTGGAGCAACTCATAATTACCATCCATGGGATCTTCTTCGACGGCGCAAATAATCGCATCGGGTGAAACGAAACGCGCGATATCGTCGATATGACCGTCTGTATCATCACCGACGATCCCCTCGCCAAGCCACAAAACCTTAACCACACCAAGATAGTCTTTTAAGTATTGTTCGATCTCAATTCGGTCTAGCTTCGGATTCCGATTCTTATTCAAGAGACACTGTTCGGTTGTAAGCACGCAGCCATGGCCGTTGACGTCAATCGAACCTCCTTCCATCACGATGCCCGGTTCGAAACGTCTAGCTTGCAATGTCGGTTCCAGCCGGCGTGGAATTTCATCATCCTGTTTGAGCTCTTCGTATTTGTTTCCCCACGCATTAAACCGCCAATCGTTGAACGCCAAATTACCCTTGCTATCGATCAGAAAGTTTGGGCCATAGTCACGAATCCACGAGTCCACGGTCTCAGTTATGTGGAACGCCAGGTTCGTGGTGCTCGGAAAACGACACCGGTTTTTTACAGCCTCCATGGTCGCTTGATCATCTACAAGGAGGTGCACGATTTCATTTGGCGTGAGAGCTTCAATCATTGCCAGATAGATCTTTTCTACGTGTGGCACCCGCTCGGGCCATGTCAAAGGATCCTTGGGCCACGTTAGCCAGGTAGCAGCATGAGGATGCCACTCAGCCGGCATGTGAAAGCCCAGGTTTGCGGGCGTCGTCTTGTTTGATGTGGTCATCGACGAGTTCAGGATTGGAGGATTCTGGGTCGGAGGTGTCTGTAGATCCCGACAAAGCTAATGAGGATCCAGAAAACCTCCATCAGGAACGCCGAAAGATTGAAGTTAACCAGCAGGGAAACGACGACGAGACTTGCGCCGAGAGCATTGACGACGGAATAAACCAGACCGTTGCTGAGCTTGTTTAGCTGTAGCAACAGATAGGCGATCATCATCAGTGCCACGCCAATATTTCCGACAAAATCGAGCGGTCCATAGTTCATGGTTAATCACCGTATCTGAGATGCAGACCATCGTAAGCGTCGATGCGCCGGTCGCGGAGGAACGGCCAGTTTTGACGTGTCTCATCAATCTTGCTCACGTCGCATTCGACGACCATCACTACTTCTTTATCGGCCGAAGCCTTGGCGACAACTCGGCCAAACGGATCCGCTACGAACGACTGGCCCCAGAACGTCAATTTGCCTTCATGTCCCACGCGATTTACGACGACGACGTAAACACCGTTAGCGATTGCATGCGCGCGCTGAATCGTTTCCCAGGCTGAATGTTGTGCCTGGTTCATCTCCTCTTCTTCGGTGGGCAGCCAACCGATCGCAGTTGGGTAAAAAAGGAACTGAGCGCCACCTAATGCAGTGAGCCTGGCAGCTTCGGGGAACCATTGATCCCAGCAAACCAGCGTTCCCACTTTTCCATAAGCAGTATCATGTGTCTGAAAACCAAGGTCACCCGGTGTGAAGTAGAACTTTTCGTAATACAAAGGGTCGTCAGGTATGTGCATCTTCCGATACTTACCGGCGATTTTCCCGGACGCGTCGATAATCACAGCAGTATTGTGGTAAACACCTGCCGCGCGTTTTTCGAATAATGAAGCAATCACCACAACCCGTCTTTGTCGCGCCACCTTGCTGAGTGCGTCAGTGGAAGGTCCCGGAATTGTTTCCGCGAGTTTGAAAAGCTCGATATCTTCTGTTTGGCAAAAGTACTGTGAGCGGAAGAGTTCCTGCAGGCATACGATGTGTGCACCGCGTTTGGCTGCCTCATTGATACCGGCGATAGCCTTTTTTAGATTGGTTTCCGGTTTCTGTTCGCAACTCATCTGCACCAAACCAACATTGGTTGAGTTGCTGGAACGCTTCTTTTTCGGCATGCCCCGAGTATAGCAAATTGGCTCAGTTCATCGCGTTGGCGGTGCTTTGGACATTGCAACTACGACTAAGTAAGATGTCCGGTCATTTTTACTAACTTATCCGAAAGAGTATCAAAGATGATCGATTTTGAACTGACTGAGGACCATAAAGCCCTCGTGCAGACCGTGCGCGAATTTGCCCAAAAGGAAGTGGCGCCTTACATCAAAGAATGGGACGAGAAACAGCACTTCGAACGGTCGGTGCTGGAAAAGATGGGGGACCTTAACCTGTTAGGGGTCTGTATACCGGAACAGTATGGTGGCGCAGGCTTTGATTACATCTCGCTGGGACTTGTTTGCGAAGAGTTGGAAGCTGTCGATACTTTCATGCGGGTCGTAATGTCGGTTCATACTGGTCTCAATTCGCTGACTCTTTACACATGGGGAAGTGAAGAACAGAAACAGAAATACCTGGTGCCGCAAGCCAAAGGTGAGAAGTTTGCCACCTACGGATTAACTGAACCGGGCGCTGGCTCCGATGTTGTTGGAGCAAGATCGACCGCTCGCCGCGAAGGTGATGAATGGATACTAAATGGCGAGAAGATGTGGATCAGTTTGGCTGACGTAGCGGACAATTTTTTGTTTTTCTGTTGGACTGACGAAGAGAAGAGACGCAAACGAGATCACACTGGAATGTCGTGCTTTATTGTGGAGCGCACCATGAAAGGGTTTTCCTCCGGCACGATTCACGGCAAGTTGGGAATACGCGCTGGTAACACGGGATACTTTTCGCTCCAGGACGTACGAGTACCACAAGCCAACATGGTTGGCGAAGAAGGTGAAGGTTTCAAGATCGCGATGTTTGCGCTCGAGCAGGGTCGATACACAGTCGCGTCTGGAGCTACCGGGGTAATTCGAGCGTCGCGAGATGCGTCAGTTGCTTACGCCAACACCCGGGAAACGTTCGGTACAAAGATCGCGAATCATCAATTGGTGAAACAGAAGATCGCTGAGATGGAAGCCGATTATCAGATGAGTCACCTGTTATGGTTGCAAGCCGGCTATCTGAAGAATGAAGGAAAGCCCAATGCAAAGGCGACCAGCCTGGCTAAGTGGCAAGCAACCACGCGTAGTGAGAAAGCCGCATCGATGGCGATTGAAGTTCATGGCGCCAACGGGTATGCCAACGATTATCCCGTTGAACGTTACCTGCGAAATTGCAAGGCAGCGATCATTTACGAGGGCACCCGCGATATTCACACACTGATGCAGGCAGATTGGGCGTTGGGGCTGAAGAAGGAAAAGCCGGCGAGGAAAGTTCTGCCAACGTGGAAGAAGTAAATGATGACAATGGTTTGTAGTTTGCCCTCGACTCTGTTAAGGACGGGCCGGTTCGCCAATCACGCCCAACCAGTTGCTGGTTCGGCAGAGTGGCCACTTGGCACCCGACTTAGTCTCTAAGTCTCGGGCAACTTCTAGCGTATCCGCTTCGGTCCAGTACAGCTGTGACGATTCTGAATTTCGTTCCGTCCAAATAATTCTCCAGAACGCTTTGGTTGGAGTGGGTGAATGCATCCACATCGCCGCGCGCTCGCCGATTCGCCTGCCTCGATCATCAAAACACGGACTGAACTCTTGATAAGCCCTCGACTGCTGCAATTGATCATCAAACATCTGGGTGGCACCCGATGGTGTCGGAAAGAGTTCCCATTGTTCAGAGCCGATGACGCCTTTTTGATCGGTATAGGTGCCGCTCGAACCGGAGCGAACAACCTTGGCTGGCCGGTTGGAAAGATTGACTGCGAGACTAACAACTGCGATGGCCAGGACTATGGTGACCAGCAAAACAGTTTTCAGGTTGAACCAACGAGATTCTGGAGGGTAGTGAGTATCCATAACGAACTCCTTGTTGAGCTAGACCGGGAAACTCGTTCTGACACAGGCTAGGCATTCAACAATAACCTAATAGTTGGTACTGGACTACAAGAATTCTACAAAATTCCCCGATCTTTCAGGCGGCCTCCTCAGAGGTTGCTGAAAGTCAGAGTTCCCGAGGCCCATCAGCTCGGGAACTGCCTGACTGTCCGCGACTGACAGAGATTGATCATTGGTTATGTGACAGGAACACATCCCAAGCCCATCGCCCAACATTAGCGCTGCTCGTGTCTTTGACCTTTGCCCTATAACGAAACTCATTTCCGTATTGATCGACGCTTTTCGATTCTTTGAAGGCAAGTTCAAGGGTTTTCAGATTCAACGAAGACAATGTGTGAAGTTCAGTGTCTTCGGCAATTCCATTGTGGTTGGTGTCCTGCCACAAACGCAGCCGGGCAAACACAGAATCTTTTGAATCTATGACGCCATCTCCATTGCCGCCGTTCGCTGGTTTATCGAATTCCGCAAGTGCAAGGAAGCCGTTCTTGTTTGGTCCAGCAGGTTGGGGCGTAAAGTCACCAAACAATTCTGCACCATTATCGATGTTCCCGTTGCCGTTGCGATCTAATGCAAGCCACGCATCATCAGAATTTGCTACCGTCCATCCAAGCCGATCTCGCGTTCCGTTTCCATTAAGATCAAACTCTACGCCGCCTGACGGTCCGCTCAAGACAATGCCATCTCCATTTACATCAACGACGATTGGCGACCCGCCGCAGTAATCGCAGCCACTGCAGGTGCATGTAAGGAAATCGTAGTCGCCTCCATACATGAAGCACTTATTTATGAAAGTCAGACTGCCGCAGGTATTTGTCGATGAAAAGCAGCAAAGGCCCGAGCCATTAGGACTACTACCCGGTGGACAGCTTCCATCGAAGCTTGGAGTTGTGCAATTTCCGCCGGCCACAGTACCAATATTGCAATTTTGAGTCAGCTGCAATTCGGCGTTCCAAACGTCGCCGCCTGTCATCTGAACATTCGCGTATGAACCAAGCAACGTTACGGAAAACCCACAACCAAAGAAAGAGCAATTACCGGTCGCTATTCCCCTGGCCGCATAACACTTTATTTGAGTGCCTTGACTCCCGACTGAGACTTCGCCCTTTTCAGCAATCTTATTTGAGTGAAAGAAGAAAAGGTTTGTTAGTTCGCCGCGTTCATACGTAAAGGTGTCAGTGATATCGACCTGGCAGCGTTGTTGATTATAGGGTTCTTCAAAACAAGTTCCCTGCATCCCCACTGTTTGGCCATGCTGTCCCGTCAAATGCTCTTTGCTGTTTTCGACCGTTCTTCGAACGATAGGTGACGACGACTGTAGGAGTGACTCATCGAAGTCACTGTCAGATACTTCATCGCTTTCCGTGCCGTCCGAACTATATGACGAGCTCTCAAACGCTATTTCCGGTTCATCGATCACCGAAGTCGTTAACGAAACCATCGCGACGGTGGGCTCTGAAATAGGTTGATCTTCGTTCCAGACATCCGTCAGCGTTCCCGCCATCCCCACCGTCGTGTCCCAGAACGAGGGTCGGAGCCCTCCTTGGAATTTGTAAGGGTTATGGAATAGGGCTAACGCTTTGTAGGTCTTAGTTTTTCCCTGAAAAGAAAGTTTCACTGTATAAGCAGCGTATTCGCCGACGTCATAATCTTTATCTGATTCGAAACTCATCAGATTAGCAATTGTCCATTGCGGATCATAAGCAGAAGCATATTGCCCGGTAGTCCATTCCGCCTTATAAGAGACAGTTGCATTTCCTCCGTTTTGTTGACTGGTTACTCTTGTTAGCAAGACAACATCGCCGGTCGGCGCTGATACCAATTCCTCCGCGCGGGTTGAAGCAATTTCCTGAATCGGACCAATTCGAACGTTGCTCAATTCGAAGCGAAGCACAGAATCGTCACTTATTGTTTTGGTTTTTTGCTTCCGACCGATCTGAGCTGCGCGATTAAGCTTAGTTAGTTTTTCGTAGACTGTGCGGACGAGTTTTTCCTCGGCTGTGGTTTCACTTTGCATGGTCTCTGAGATTGACGTGGTTGCCAGGCTACCATCCATTTGAACGCTATCCGTTTGCGCAATAGAGTTGAGAGCGTTAGCGAGACACACAAGTGAGGTGAGTGTGAAAAAGCGAAATCTTTTATTCATGAGGTTTTCCCTTCACTTTGGAGTGGTTGAGGTTTTCAGTTGAGCGTTATTCAGTTCTCGCTCAACCGCATTTGTAAATTCTTCTACGCTGGCCGCGCCTAGAAGAAGTTTTCCATTGATAACGAAACTCGGAGTCCCGTTTATTCCAAGACGACGCGCTTCCTCCAAGTCGGTCACAATCGCTTCCTGCGAGTCTTCAGACGTCAAACAATTTTCGAACTCGGCAGCGTTCAGATTCAGCCGGTGGGGAATACTCTGTACCTTGTCAAGTGATAGTTGGGCAAAGCCAAATAGTGCGTCGTGGAATTGCCAAAATGCACCCTGCTTACCGCCGCAATATGCTGCCCGGGCGGCCGTGAATGCCAGAGGATGATTTTCGAGAGGTAAGTTTTTGAAATCGAGTCGAACTTCATCGCGATACTGTTGCAGCACACTAGTCAGATTGGCTTGTACGTCCTTGCAGTAGGGGCATTGGAAATCGGAGAATTCGGTTATGACTACTTTGGCGTTAACCGGCCCTTTTGAGAAGGCGAGGTCTGTAGCCCGCGAGAGCTTCACGCGCGGTTCGTCAAGTAGTACTTCAATTGCCATTTTCTCGCGAAGTGCGTTGAGTTGGTCACGATATCTCTTGAGTCTTGCTTGCCCTTCAAGATCAAGGCGGAGCTTCTCCTTTGCTTCGTCAGAGCTCATCAGGCCAAATGCCGACTGGTTTTTGATATACAGCTTGTCCACCTGTACCGGATCGACAGTTACCTCTCCGGACATCCAACTACTCTTCAATTGATCGACTGACAGTTTTTGACGCGCCGCTTCTTGCTCGAGAATCTTTTTTGTTATGAGATTGTTGAGTGCTGTCTTTCTGATGGCAAACAGCTTTTGCTGTAGGTCATAGACCTGATTAGCAACGCTGTCATCAACCTCCGCCTGCGTAATGACTTGTGGCCCAACTTTAGCCACAACCGCACTCGAACTTTGCGCTCTCACACTTAGTGCCAGGAGTGAGGCGAACAGCAGCAAAAGAAACCATGAGATTAGGTGCTGTAACCTAAAGGCTAGTTGTGCTTCTTTAATGACCGTGCTGACAAATCTGTGAGGAATGGATGAGGATGTATTCATTTACCGAATCTCCAAAATCTGGTCGTTGGTAGACAGCCCGAATGTTAAATCCGTCCTTAAACTAACTTGTGATCAAGGCTGTAATGAGGCTACGGCGTCAAGATATTTCAGTTGGAAAAGTTCGTCAACAAAACTTTCTTGTCCAAAATGGCTAAGTTGTGACTAAAGTGGCTGTGGTGCTTCATTTCTTCTTGTCACGACCCTTCGTGGCGGTAAGCCCGTTCAACTTTCGATAAGTCGTGGGCGAAACGCGGTAGACCTTCCGAAACTCTCGCATAAAGTGACTGCCTGAGGTTAACCCCACCTGATTGACGATTTCCTTGACTGTCAAGAACGTTGTTCGCAGCAGTACCTCAGCTTTCCGGAGACGTACTGTCTTCAAGTATTGCCCCAGTGTCGTTCCGGTTTCTTGTTTGAAGAGATGACGAAGACGCGAGGTTGAGAGATTCACTAGCGCTGCCAGATCGGAAAACTTACACGAGCTCGGATCGTTCTCTATCTTTGATATGACGATTTCTATTCTTCGATCCATAGTGATGAGGACCCTGAGCCGAAGAGGTGGAGACTAACCAAAGCGAGTTGTTGAAATTGGGGCTCGGTGAGATTACTCGCTGAACTTTCGTTTGTCTACAAAAATCAAAATCGGGTAGTGGCTCAGTTTTGGAATACCATCAGCGGAGAGGCTGTGCAAAAACTCAGACACCACCGGCTTCAGCCGCGTGGTCCGTCACCTTCAACCTAAACGGAACGGCTGCAGCACCACGAGGCGCTTCACCTTCAACCTCTGTTCCATTACTATAGGCGACATGCTCACTCCTCACCTTCGCACGCTCGATGCAGCGTATCAACTGCATTTTTACTTGATTGCCAAGACCCGTTACCTAAAGCCGGTTCTTT
>DASYRR010000130.1:0-14976 GCA_036004125.1 Pyrinomonadaceae bacterium
GTGTAAAACTGAACGCCAGGCTCGGTTGTCCAGACATCCATTACGCGGCCAGTAGTTGATTCATAAACCGATGCAGCTTGGCGAAGAATGCCGGCGCGACCATTCACGACCCAGGTGTGGTCGTAGCCTTTGCCGAATTCCAGTTGCTGATCTGCCTGGTTGATGCGCTCCCCAATGGCCATTGGTTTGAGAAAACTAAATAGCGTTCCTTGCACATTGCGAAGTTCGCCAGTCGGTATGGAGCCTGCATCGGTTGGTACGAATCGGTTTGCTTTCAGTGTTACCAGGTGATTGAGAATATCGCCATTACCTTCGCCGGCGAGATTGAAGTAGGAGTGGTGCGTGACATTGGTAACCGTATCTTTGTCAGTTGACTCAGTGTAATCAATTCTCAGTTCATTGTTGTTCGTAAGGGTGTAGACCACTTTCACTGTTAGATTGCCCGGATAACCTTCTTCACCATCTTTGCTCAAGTAGGTTAATGACACGGCTGGGCCAAGTTTGGTGTGCATTGACTTCGCGGTCCACACAACCTTGTCGAAACCTTTGATACCACCGTGGAGATGGTTCTCGCCGTTATTGACAGCAAGCTTGTACTCAACACCATTCAGCGTGAACCGACCCTTCGCGATACGATTGCCGTAGCGCCCAACGATTGCCCCGAAGTAGGGATGGCCCTTCAGGTAGCTTTCCAGATCATTGAAACCAAGAACCACATCGGCAAATTTGTGGTCGCGATCCGGAGCTGTAAGCGATACCACGATCGCGCCGTAGTTTGTGATTCTCGCTTCCATGTCACCGCGATTAGTCAAGGTATAAATGTCGACGCTGGCACCATCCGCAGTTTTTCCAAAACTGACCTTCGTGATCTTTTGAGCATTAGCGTAGGAGACGCTGAGGAGTATCACTAGGCAAAAGAAGATGCTCGACAAACTTCTGATTGGTTTCATAGGTTTCTTCCTTTTTTCAGAGTCAGACAGCGGTGGAGTTCGTCGCTGTCGTAAGCTTTTCAAGTTTTAGAAAGTCAAAAATTGCAGCACCGGAAGACGAACCAGAGATAATCAAAGGCTCGTGTCCAGTTTGTTTCTGAAATAACCGCCTCACCTTTTCAATCACCGGACCGGAATTGACGCAACCGAGGACTGCTACTGTGCCACCGCTGCCCCCGCCCGTTATACGGGCACCAAAGAGTCCACCGTCAAGAGATTCTTTCACAAGCTTCACAATCAAGTCCGTTGCCTCTGACCCCAGTCCGCAGTCTGAATAACTTTGATGCGACTCAAACATCAGGGTCCCGAGTTGTGGAGCCTGCTCAAGACTACGCCAGTTTTTGAGAATTGAAGCAAACGACCTGACGCGATTGTTTTCGTAAATCGGATGACGCGTGGCCTGACGAACCGGGTACACCGTGGCTGGATTCACACTCGTTACTTTATCGGTAATTCCCTGGTAGCGTTCGAGAAATGCATCACCGCGCATCTGGTTTGGAAGAACCTCGTCATAATTGTCTTGAAATTCAGCAGGCGTAATGTTTGCCAAATATCCGCGCCATTTTGAATCTGTGATCTCAACTTTTCCCGCTTGAGTCGTTAATGTCGGAAGTCCAGCGATCTCGGCGATGATTCGATAACCCATGAACGCCGCAGTGCGAACGGTGCCATAGTCGGAACCACCCACCGAGTGACGGACGCCCGAATCAATACCCCATAACTGGAGTTCCTCGGGCAGCGCGAGCGATCCCAGCAAGACGTCCGGTTGACATAGTAGCTCAAGGAGTTTGTTTTCTTCACCACACGCGGAAGTCATCTGATCCATGATCCCTGATGGCGCACCGGCAACCAGGTTTTCAACCTTTTGGCAGAAGGTTGCCAATTTCGTCGGTGTCAGTTCGATTTCGAATGCTGCCGCGATTGCTTGCATGGAGGCTACTTCAATCGCTGCTGAAGAACTCACGCCTTTACCCTCCGGAACATTCGATTTGATCAAAATGTGGGCTCCGCGTTCGCAGCGAAAATCTCTTTCGTGCATCAGCACTAAAACTGTGCCGATCACATGTGCGGCCCATTGATTCGAAGAGTCCGCGAAGCGGCGGAGCGCGTTGTCATAATCAATGGGGCTATTGTTTTTTGAAAGAAGGTCCGCCAGTTCGATTTCAAAGTATCGTTGTTCGGAGCCGCCCAGACTCAATACTCGGAGATAAGTTGAGTCTACCTTTTGAATTGCCACATGTGTTGCGTAGGCTAGGGGAAGCTGAAGAACGAGCGAGCCTGAATAATCGGCGATGCCACCCATGACATCGAGACGACCAGGGGCTCGGGTGACGATCACGGGTTCGTTTGGGGTGAAGTAGTTTTTTCCGGGATGTGATGGGTCCCTGGTTGAGGAGAGCGCGTCGACGAAGTCCTGCGTCTCAGCAGAACTGCCAACCAAACCTTCGCTGATTCTGTAATCATTCATTGTGGCTGACTCTTCGAAAGCTCTACTCAGTTTAACGTCGCTCGGCTTTACACAAAAAAGCAACAATCCCACTCACGGCAGTGAGTGGATCGTTCAAGTCCTCTCTAGGAACTTTGCTCCAACTTCCTTTTCGGAATTCCACCCACGGCAGTGGGTGGATGGTTCAAGTCCGCACTATTCATTGCAGTGTAGCGTTGCGTGGCAATGTTTATGAGCCTTCTACCAGCCGGCCGAGTCCGAATCATTACTATGAATAGTGCGGACTTGAACCATCTACCCACTGCCGTGGGTAGGATTCGATTTCGACTAGGCTCGCGTCTGTAGAAAGGACTTGAACGATCCACTCACTGCCGTGAGTGGGATTTTCGTTTTTTGTGCTTAGCCAGGCGCCCATTAACTCAACAACCCTCGCCGTTTCAGTGCAGCCATCAGCAGCGGCTGAATTTGTGCCTGGATATCGCTATTGGCATAACCAACCCAGGCGATGTCAGGCTTGACAGACAACTCGCCAGTTAACTGTTCACCGTTAACGTCGGTGACAATCACACCAGCCTCCCTCGCAATCAACTCCGTGCAGACGTCATAAGGATGACAGCAGATTCCCAACGTTAGTTTACGTTGCTGCAGCAGTTTGTTCATGAGCGGACGCAGATCCGCGGTGAACCGATCGTGGCCACTCATCAATTCATACAATTGTCCGCCCGACGACGCGTACTGATCTTCAAAGCAATGAGCTTTATCTGGTTGTACCGGACCGAGAGCTCCGAGCACGATCTCTTCATCAATAGCTGCCAGTTCATCGCGTGCGCCAGGAAAGAAACGTGCGACCTGAGCATAACCGTGTGCAATCGTTTTAGCTGACGAGGGTCTCGGTGTTATCGCCACAGTTTTACCGGTCAAACGATTGAATCGTTCTGCTTGAACGCCTTTGCCACGCTTTGCCCACGCGGAGTCTGATAAGTGTTGTTTGATGAGGGGGATCTCCGTTTGGATCGCAAATTCAATGTCGGCAAGCGAAGTCGCCGGGCCGCGATTTGGCGCGACCCCGGTGAGAACCCACGCACTACGTTTCTGATACATCAAGCCACGAGTACCATCAATTGGATCAACGATTATTCGCCATTTTGCTTCCGCCTCTGATATGCCCGCGGGAAGTGTAACCTTACCGGCTGGCAACCCTTCGGCGATCAAGACAACTGGGGCAATAGGCACGATTACGCTATTGAAAAACTCAATCAACAACTCTTCACTGACTCGATCGACTGCGTAGATCGTATCGCCCTCTTCTTCGCGAGCCACGGCCGACAGGTCCTCCAGTGCGGATCGCTCACACGATTCGACCACCGCCTCTCGAACTTTGTGGTGCAGTCGCTTGAGAGGCTCGATCAACGAGTCGATGTTGTTTGCTGACTCAGTCATTGCTAATTGGGCGGCGCAAGCAAACAGCACAGAACCAGGAGCGAAGCGACTGCACGCAAGAGAGCGATACGTTGTTTCTAACACGAGTCATAACGGTTCGCTCTCTTGCGTGCAGTCGCTTCGCTCCTGGTTCTGTGACGCTTAATCGCTGTCGATCCCTCGCTCCCGGCCTTTTACATGGTCTAGGTTTTCAACTCAGGAATTCGTTCTCGAGCTTCTACTTACCTGCAACACCTTCAGCCTTCGACTCTCTCATCAATGTCACCTGTCGCCGATTTCTGCGCTCCGTCAGGATCTGATCGGCCATAACTCCAATAAGGATCACCGCACCCATGACGGCAAAGTCCAGCGAGCTGGGGATACCCAGTAGGTTGACTAGATTTCGGAGCACTTGGAGTAGGGCAGTGCCGATCAAAATTCCAACTACCGACCCCTCACCACCGCGCAAGGAGCAACCACCCAGTACAGCGGCAGCGATTCCGTACAGCTCGTAGGCGTTGCCGTGATTCGCAGGGGAAACCGAGTTTGTATAGAAGGCAAAGATGATTCCGGATATGGCAGTCAGCGCACCGGCGATGACGTATGCAGTCGTCACGATGCCGCGCGTGTTGATGCCAGCGTAGCGTGCGGCTTCGGCGTTGCGGCCCGTGGCGAAGAGATAGCGACCGTAGACTGAGCGGTGCAGTGCAATCCAGGTGATGATGCTAATCAGAATCAAAAGCACGAACGGCATTGGGACACCAAAGAGATTTCCGTTTGCCACGTAACGAAGAAAATCCAAGCCAGCAACTGTTCCGAATCCTTTGGTTTCGTCGTTAGTAATAAAACGCGCCAGTCCCCGGTAGAACAGCAGTCCGCACAAAGTAACAATAAATGGTTGCATGTTGAGACGTGAGATAAGCAAACCGTGAGTCAGCGAGAGGATCATTGATACCAGGATGCAAAGCAGAATCGCCGGAACCACACCGACTCCCCATTCCGTCAGCATCATCGACATCAACACCCCAAGCAGGGCCATCATCGACCCTACTGAAAGCTCGATTCCACCGGTAATGATGACCAGACCGAGACCAATACTGAAGATACCGAAGGCCCCAATTTGCCTGGCGAGATTCTGCAGATTGATCACCAGTAGAAAGTTAGGGTTTTTGATCGAGACAATAATGCAAAGAACGACTAGAAGGATGAAAATGCCGAGTTCTTTTTTCATAGGCTTATGCTGCGGCGCCCGTCGCTAAATGCATTACCGCCTCCTCGCTGAATTGGGGACGATCAAGAGTTCCCGTGATGCGGCCCTCATGCATCACCGCTATGCGATCGCTGATACCTAAGACCTCTTCCATCTCGCTGCTGATAACGATCACTGAAACACCTTCCGACGCCAGCGTGCGAATAAGCTCGTAGATCTCCACTTTGGCGCCCACATCAATACCGCGCGTCGGTTCATCGAAGATGATCACCTTCGGCGAAAATGTGAGCCATCTGGCAAGAACGACCTTTTGCTGATTGCCACCACTGAGATTGGCTGCGCGCATTTCAGGTGATGGCGTCTTGATATTGATCGATTTGACCGCGCGCAGCGCAGCATTTGTCTCTTTTGCGAAGTTGATGATTTTGGCTGTGGCGTAGCTCTCTAGATTTGGTAGCGAAATGTTTTCTCTCACATTGAAGTCGACAACCAGTCCGCAGCCTCGACGATCTTCGGGAACCAAATAGACCCCGTGACTGATGGCATCTCGCGGACTGGCAAAGTTGAGTTTAGAGCCATTGAGTTTTAGCTGGGCCTCAACCGCTTCATCGACGCCGAAAATAGTCCGGGCCATTTCTGAGCGTCCGGAGCCGACTAGTCCGGCAACTCCTAATACCTCGCCCCGCGCAACATTGAAGGAGATTGTGTGATTCGGGTATCTCTGTGTACGCAAGCGCTCTACAGCGAACCAGTCGCGGTACTGTTTTGTTAGCTCGCTTTCTTCGGAGTGTTTGAAGAGCTCTTTCAGATCGCGCCCCACCATCATTCGCACCATGCGATCTCGATTGATCTCGGAGCGCTGTAATGATCCGGCGTTGCGTCCGTCTCGCAACACCACTGCCCGGTCGGCGATCTCTTCAACTTCATGCAGGCGATGTGAGATGTAAATGATGCTGACGTTATGTGCCTTTAGATCTTTTACGATCTCCAGCAGGCGATGAGTCTCTGACAAGCTCAAGCTCGACGTTGGCTCATCCATGATAATAATTCGCGCTCCAGTTGAAATTGCTCGAGCAATCTCGACGAGTTGTTGTTGTGCTAGAGACAATCGACTGAGCGGCGTGCGGCTTGGAAGATCGAGCCCGAGTTTCTTGAGTAGTGCGTCTGCTTCTGAATAAAGTCGACGCCGGTCGATTAGCCGCAAAAGGCCGCCTTTGGTTGGTTCACGTCGCAGGAAGATGTTAGCGGCGACGTCGAGGTTATCAAGCACGCTAAGTTCCTGATGAATGAACTCAATGCCACGTGCACTTGCGTCTCGAGGGGAAGGTATTTCGACTTGCTCGCCGTTGATCTTGATTGTCCCTGAGTCGCGTGAGATGGCACCGCCGAGGATTTTCATTAACGTCGACTTGCCGGCGCCATTTTCGCCGATCAAGGCGACGATCTCACCTGTTTCGACTGACAAGCTGACATTGTCCAGCGCAACCACACCGGGGAATCGTTTGCTTATCGCGAGAAGTTCGAGGATAGGGGTTGTTGTAGATTCCACTGACACAATCTCTAGGGCAAGGAGAGTTTCGAAACTCTGCAATCGATAGGGCGCTTCCTTGGAGTGCGGGGACTTGTCACCGCTTTGGTACAGCGAGACGCCAACTTCAGACACCAACTATTCTAGGGTTCGACGACGCCCTGTACCAAAGCGGTGACAAGTCCCCGCACTCCAAGGAGGCGCCCCTTGTTGAGCATCGACAATTAATTTCTGCCACGCAAACCGTTGATCTTCTTCGTAAACTCTTCGACTTCGGCTTTCTTAATCATTAGTGTTGGCACGAAGATCTGTTTGCTCGCAGGAACAACAGAGTGATCACCATTCAAGTATTTGTTCATCAATTCCATCGACTGGAATCCAAACTCAAAAGGTTGCTGGACAACCGTGGCGTAAATGGCTCCATCCTTGATCCCATTGAGTGTTTCATCCTCTTCGTCAAAGGCAACGATCTTCACCTTGTCGACTTTGTTAGCTTCCTTAACAGCGCTCAAGATTGCCGGGCCGTTGTAAGACCAGAGGCCGACGAGGCCCGCGATATCTGGAACATTCACGAGCGTGTCGGCCGCATTCGACTTTGCGCGAACGCGATCAGCGTTGTCCGTACGGACGTCGACGATCTGAACGTTCGAGCCAGCCAACACTTCTTTCAAGCCTTGAAAACGTTCGCGAGCATTTGCAGCATCGAGCACACCAACAAACACCATAATCTTGCCGCCCTGTGGCAAAGCTTCCTTGACTAGGCGGCCTGCCTGTCTGCCAGCTTCGACATTGTCGGTGCCAATGTAACAAGCGCGATTACTGCTGGGCGCGTCACTATCCTGTGTCACGACGAGCGCCTGCGCGGCGGCTCGATTCAGCATGGGTGATTGATTAGCCGGGTCGACCGGACTAATGGCAATGCCATCGATGCCTTTTGCCAGAAGATCATCAACGATGCGCTGCTGCTCGGCAGCCGTGTTATCGGGATTGATTCTGAATTCGACCTCGATACCGGGAATCTCCTTCGCAGCCTTCTCCGTTCCCTTGCGGGCAATGGTCCAGAAGTCCGAAGGGTTGTTAGTGACAAAGGCGAGCTTCTTCTTGGAGCCGGCACCGCCCGTCGTCGGTTGATTCGTGCACGCAACGAAGATGAAGGCACAAGTAAGCGCGCAAAGAATTGTTGACAACACATGAACACGTTTTGGTGGTTGCATTGGAGTCCCTCTTTAGTTGGTTTTTGTGTCCGATATGCGTCTGTCTTGTCGCTGTCATCCCAAGGCGTCACTTTGGGCACTGCGACAAGCTAAAGCATATCGGACATTGATCGCAGCGCCGGGTACAGTTTTTGATACGACTTGTATTGCCGAGCCAATAGTTCTTTTGATTGCTCGTCCGGTTCAACTTGATCGCGTATGCGTACTACCGCTTCACAAGCGGCATCGACTGAATTCCAGGCGCCCGCCCCGACACCGGCAAGCAACGCCACGCCATAAGCTGCGCCTTCTTCCGCTTCGACGGTGACTACCGCCCGGCCATAAACGTCGGCCTGAATCTGTCGCCACAAACGTGAACGGGCACCGCCGCCGCCGAGGCGGATGGTTTCAACCGGCACTTGCATCTCATTGAAGATCTCGAATGAGTCGCGCAGACTGAATGCGACGCCTTCCATGATCGCGCGAATGACATGTGCTCGAGTGTGACTTGCTGTGAGTCCAACCAGGGCGGCGCGAGCTTGCGGGTCGAGATGCGGTGTTCGTTCTCCCATGAGATAAGGGGCCCACAACAAACCATTTGCTCCCGGCGGACTGTTTGCCGCTTCCGCTGTCATTCGATCATAAGGGTCGCCATCACCTTTGCCTCCAAGGAACTGATCGCGAAACCAACGCATCGAGAGTCCTGCTCCCTGCGTTACGCCCATCACATGCCAGCGCCCAGGAACGGCGTGACAGAATGTGTGAACGCGACCTTTTGGATCGAGCGCTGGTGAATTGGTCGCCGCAAAGACAACACCTGATGTACCAATCGTCGCACTAACTGCACCCGGTTTGACAATACCAATTCCAACTGCGCCGCCAGCCTGATCACCTGCGCCGGCAACGACAGGGGTTCCGACGCGCAAACCTGTACTTTCAGCACCTGCTGACGAAACTTCACCCGTGATCTCCGGTGATTCATAAACACGCGGTAACATCTTCGGGTTGATTCCTGTGGCTGACAACATCTCCTCTGACCACTTGCGTTCCGCAACGTTCAAAAGCAGCGTTCCTGACGCGTCAGCCACGTCGGTTGCTCTATCGCCAGTCAACTTAAAACGAACGTAGTCTTTCGGAAGTAAGACCGAGGTTACTTGTTTCCATAACTCTGGTTCGTGGTCCCGCACCCATAACATTTTCGGCAAGGTAAAACCGGTCAACGCCGGATTGCACGTCAACTTGATCAGTTGCGAGATCCCAATTGTCTCTGTAAGTTCCTGGCATTGGGCGTCGCTTCTTTGATCACACCAAATAAGGGCGGGACGCAGAACTTCATCGCTCCGATCAAGCAGAACTGCTCCATGCATCTGACCGGAGAGTCCAACTGCTGCGATTTCTTCAGTTCGAACGTTGTCGTTTGTCGTGACTGACCGAATTGCTGCTGACGTCGCTTGCCACCAATCCGACGGATCTTGTTCTGCCCAGCCCGTTTGAGGGGAAGAGAAAGGTTGATGCTCTACAGTGGCTGACGTAACGATGTGTCCACTCTCATCGATCACAACGGCTCGGGAGCCGCTGGTGCCAACGTCTATTCCAAGTAAGAGCATTGTGGTTACTTGACTGTGCGACCTTGCTGGTCGATCAGCCCTGCCTCAATCAGAATCGAATAATCTGGATCGGTTTTCGGTCACACTTCTTAGCACATTCGCACACTTTCGAAAAGGCACTTTGTTTGATAGGAAGACAAATCATATAAATTCTTAACCTTGACTGATTACGGAGTCGGGGCTTAATCTCCCGCACTCGTAGATAGATCTCCACTATAGCCCGATGCGGTAGGCAGATGCAGTCACCGAATACCTTGCCAATTAACCATGAAACAATGTCCAACCTGCCGGCGCACTTACTCTGACTCATCGATAACCTTCTGTTTGGAAGATGGCTCGCTGTTGTCTGCACCATTTCCGACTGCGTATATTGATGCCAAGCAAGTTGAGCCGTCACCAACATTGGTTATGGGCCCGCGAGAACCTGGTCCGACTCAACCGGCCATCCGACCGAGCGATCGGCAATCGACGATTACCGCAGTTCAGGTTCCGATCAATACTGCAGACACTCGAACCACGCCGTCCGCTGATCTCGAAGCGGCTGTACCGGTTCCTCGCGCTCGTCAAATTCAAGTAGCGTTGACTTCGTTTTTTGCATTGTTCGCTATCGTTGGTTTAGCGCTATACGGTCTGCCTTTTTACTACGATCACATGGTACGGGAGTTTGGCTGGACCCGCGCACAAGTAACGTCGGGAAACTTTCTTAGTAAGCTGATTGTGGGCCCGCTGTTTGGCTTTTTAGCCGGCTGGATCGTCGATAGGTTTGGACCAAGACGATTGATGTTGGTCGGCATAGTTCTGGCGGCTGTCGCGTTGATCGGTTTGGGAAGCATGAACGCGCTTTGGATGTTCTATTTCTTCTACCTGCTTAATGCCCTCGGGTATGTTTGCGCCGGGCCGTTGCCAAATCAGGTTTTGCTGACGCGTTGGTTTGATAAGTCTCGCGGGAAGGCAATGGGTTTTGCCTACCTTGGTATCGGTCTGGGCGGGGTTCTTGTATTTCAGGTTTCCTCAGTGTTGATAAGCGTTGTGGGATGGCGTTCAGCATTGTCGATTCTCGGCGGTCTGATCATGATCATAGCTTTCCCCTTAGCACTTTTTGTTAAGGAGTCGCCCGCCGCTGCTGCCCATAGAGCAAAGCAAAATGTAAAAACTGCGCCAATTGCTTGGGCCTTCAAGAGTCCGTTCTTTTATCTGTTGGCGATCGGCAGTATGTGTTCAATTGGTGCCGTTGGTGGTACTAACCAACATCTCAAACTTTTCCTAACACTGGACTTGGGTTTCACAGATCAACAGTCGGCAAATGTGGCATCGCTTGTGTTGATGTCGAGTTTGGCCGGTCGGTTGATAATGGGTTGGCTTGCTGATCACCTCCCGAAGAAGTACGTAATGCTGCTTATCTATTTGTTGGTCGCGGCGGGGATTTCCCTGTTGTTTTTCGCGACAGTTCCAGGAGTAATCTATCTCTTCGCGATTGTCTTTGGTATTGGTCTCGGGGGTGACTATATGATCATCCCATTAATGGCAGCCGAACTCTTTGGCGTTAAGGTGATGGGTCGTTTGATGGGAATAATTTTAACTGCCGACGGCGTTGCGGAGGCGACCGCGCCTTTCCTGGTTGGCACACTGAGGGACGCAACCACCAGCTATGTCGTTGGTTTTAGTGTGTTGGTAGTACTGGCATTGATAGGTTCGGTAGCAATTGGACTGCTGCCTAGGAAGGTTAGTGCTGTCCGATAAACTTTAAGTTTGTCGAGGTGAGACTAACGGATCCTGTGATTCCAGCAAACCGCAAAAGAACACAACGACAAGCTAAAGCATATCGGACATTAAACGAATGACTTCGCCTGATCCAGAAACCCAACGTCGTGTCGCACTCGTCACGGGCGCGTCGCGTGGAATTGGCCGTGCAATCGCAGTTGAGTTAGCGCGACTTGGTTGCGACGTAATGATCGATTACGTTGCCAATCAATCGGCTGCCGAGGAAGCGCGTGAGGCGGCACGGTCGGCCACTCCGGATGCGGCACGAATCACGATCTGCCAGGCTGATATTGCCAACAGTTCAGATCGAACGCGATTGCTGGAGACGACGAAGTCCGTGTTTGGTCGCTTGGACTTTTTGGTTAACAACGCCGGTATTGCATCAAGCAAGCGAGTGGATTTGCTTGACGCCACGGAAGAGAGTTTCGATCACTTGATTGGTGTGAACTTGAAAGGCCCTTACTTTCTGACTCAAGCCGTTTCCCGCTGGATGATTGAACAAAAAAACTCTGGAATATTTGGCGACTACCAGCCTGCAATTATCAACATCACTTCGGTCTCTGCTTTTGCCGCCTCGCCTGAACGCGGCGACTACTGTGTTTCCAAAGCGGGTCTGGCGATGATGACGAAGTTATTTGCCCTACGCTTGGCGGATGAAGGCATAAATGTCTATGAGATTCGACCGGGCGTGATTGAGACAGATATGACGGCAAACGCGAAAGAGAAATACGATCGGATGATCGCTGAAGGACTGACACCCATAAAGCGTTGGGGCACCGCCGAAGATGTGGGGCAAGCAGTCGGAGCAATAGTATCCCGCAAACTCCCGTTTTCTACTGGCGAAGTTATCAATGTCGACGGCGGTTTTCATCTGCGGCGGTTGTAAGACATGTCCGATATGCTTCAGCTTGTCGATCATTCAGACAGAGATTCAGCCGCAGATTTACCCGGATGAACACAGATCAGACAGCTAAAGAGAACGTGCTTAGTTCTTTTCTCTTTGATTTGCGTTCATCCGCGTTCATCTGCGGCTAAGCTTTCTTGGGTAAACGACAAGACAGACGCATATCGGACATTGAGTGAGTTCATGTCAGATAAACTACTAGCTCAAGTCGAACACGCATTTTCTTTCGCTCAAGCACAGGTGGGCGCTCTCGTCGAACGTGATCCAGACTTCTATCCGCTCTACACAGATAAAGGTGAGTGGCGTCATTCGAAGCCTGCGTGGACACGTTGGTGCGACGGTTTTTTACCCGGCATGATGTGGATCTTTCATGAAGAGACTGGTGAATCGACCTGGCGCCAACTTGCCGAGAAATACTCAAAGACACTCGAGCACCGCAAAGATGATCGTGAGGTTCACGATCTTGGCTTCATCTTCTATCACGGCACCTACAAACGTTGGTACGACGCAACGGTTCGAGATGGATCGCCCGATCAATCTCTCAAAGACGTGGTGATTCACGCCGGGCAGACACTGGCGCTGCGTTTCAACGACCTGGCAGGATGTTTGCGATCCTTTCACGGTCCAGATTCCAACTTCATTGACATCATGATGAACGTAGGAATCATCTTTTATGCGGCGCTCGAGACTAATGACAAGGCGCTGCTCGAGCTCGCGCATCGACATTGTTCGACCACTCGTCGCACGCTTGTTCGCGGCGATGGCAGCACCTCGCATGAGGGAATGTTTGACCTCGACACTGGTGAGTTTCTGAAACAGACAACCCAACAAGGGTATCGCGGTGATTCGTGCTGGTCTCGTGGATTAGCCTGGTCGCTTTATGGTTTCGGGACTTGTTTCAAACTCACCGGAGATCCGATTTATCTACAAGTAGCACAGTTGAATGCGGACTGGTGGTTGGCACATATTGCCGAAGACGGCGTTGCGCCATGGGATTTCGATGCCCCCGTGAGTGGCCCACTTAGTCGCTCGCAGGTGGACACGAGCGCGTCGGCGATTGCGGCCGTTGGTTTGTTCAATCTTGCGGAATTCTCCTCGAGTGTTGCTAGTCATAGAGCCTATTTGGATTGCGCTCTTAAAACCGTTGAATCATTGACTACGAAATATCTGGGTGAAGGTGATGATGGCTGGGAAGGAATATTGCGAGGTGGCGTCTATCACATTCATAAAGATCTTGGTGTGAACGAATCAGTGATGTGGGGCGAGTTCTTTTTTGTAGAGGCATTACAGAAAGCGAAGCGCCTGTTGTCCGATATGCTTTAGCTTGTCGGACAGTGGACATCACGAGCTCGGATGAAATTAACCAGGTTCCCTACTTTTCAATCAACGTTGTTGCCAGAAACAACGACAAGCTAAAGCATATCGGACATCAATGCGAGCGTATCCAGCAATCGGTGGCATCAAGACGGTGGCGGATTTCAAAGCTCACCTCGCTAGTCTGCAGCTCTCGATTCCGTGTGACGATGAATTGCAAACGGGTCCGTCCTCTCCGCTCGCACAGCCGATCAATATCGATAACAAACGTATCGGCAATCGATTCTGTATCCATCCTATGGAAGGTTGGGATGGCACGTTAGATGGGAAACCAACTGAAGCAACCATCCGACGCTGGCGAAATTTTGGCTTGAGTGGGGCGAAGCTGATTTGGGGAGGGGAAGCAGTTGCTGTCAGACAAGATGCCAGAGCGAATCCCAATCAACTCCTGATCAATGAAAAGAATAAGCAGGGACTTGCCGAGCTTCGTGACGTACTCCTATCTGCGCATCTTGAAGTTTCCGATAGCACAGATGATCTGCTCATTGGTTTGCAGTTAACTCATTCTGGACGGTTCAGTCGGCCAAATGAAAAGACGAAACCCGAACCGCGAATTCTCTATCATCATCCGACATTGGATGCGCGCGTTGGTGTGGACCAGAACCACCCGCTATTAACAGATGGCGAGATTCACGAAATCATTGACGACTTTATTCGAGCCGCGCACATGGCGAACCAGCTGGGATTTGAATTCGTCGACATCAAACACTGCCATGGCTATCTCGGTCATGAGTTTCTCAGTGCTCACACCCGGGAAGGACAGTATGGAGGCAGCTTCGAGAATCGCACTCGTTTCCTGCGCGAGATCACTGAGGGCATTCGAGCGATGGCGTCAAATCTAATCATCGGAGTTCGTGTCTCTGCGTTTGACCTGGTTTCGTTTGGGCCTGATCCGCAAGGCGGTTCGCCTGGCAAACTGGGGCCGGGAATACCCGATAGTTATGACAGACTTTTGCCTTATCGATTTGGTTTTGGCGTAAATGCGGACCATCCTGAACACTACGATCTCGAAGAGCCTCGAAGGTTTTTGTCATTGCTGCGCGAACTGGATATCAGACTAGTCAACATTACGGCGGGAAGTCCTTACTACAATCCGCACATTCAGCGTCCTGCTCTGTATCCACCGTCTGACGGTTATCAGCCACCAGAGGATCCGCTGATTGGAGTTGCGAGACAGATGGAAGCAACGCGGTTGTTAAAGCAAGAGTTTCAGGACTTGACGCTGGTGGGAACTGCATACACTTACTTGCAGGAGTTTCTTCCCTTTGTCGCCCAGGCCGCCGTTCGCGAAGGTTGGGTTGACTCAATCGGTCTAGGTCGGATGGTGTTAGCATATCCTGAACTTCCGCTCGACATCATCAGCGGTCACGTGTTAGCTCATAAGAAGATTTGTCGGACATTTAGCGATTGCACCACAGCGCCGCGAAATGGTTTGCCGTCAGGTTGCTACCCACTTGATAGTTATTACAAAGAATCTGAGTTGGGGGTGAAGTTGAAACAGATCAAAGCGGCAAAGAGATCGGCGGTGTCCGATAAACTTTAAG
>DASYRR010000131.1:0-6319 GCA_036004125.1 Pyrinomonadaceae bacterium
GATTAGTCTTCGGCGAGAACAAAGCCGCCGCTAGTTTCTCCAAGCTTTGAGAACCGTCAAATAGAAACAAGTAAGAAGCGGGCGCCTCCTTGGAGTGCGGGGACTTGTCACCGCTTTGGTACAGGGCGTTGTAGAAGGTGAGACTCGCTGTACCAAAGCGGTGACAAGTCCCCGCACTCCAAGGAGGCGCCCGCTGCTTACTAGCCTTTCTCAAATCAGACCTCGTGCCAATGAGTAACTCTTTCTTGCCCGGGTGTTGAGTTGTAAAGTTTTTTGGCCATATCTAACTTTACAACTGCCGTTGAGCGCGGAGCGCAGTTTTGCATCGACAAGTTTACCGGCCTTCCACTCCAGATCGACTTCATAGCCGCCGCGGGCTTTCAATCCGGTAACGCGTCCATCTTGCCAAACGCTCGGTAACGCGGGCAACAAATCAATTTCACCATCGTGACTCTGCAAAAGCATTTCGCCGATACCAGCCGTAGCGCCGAAATTGCCGTCGATTTGGAACGGAGGATGAGCGTCAAACAGATTCTCGTAACTGCCCCCCGCAAAACGAGCCCCTTCCTCAGCGCGACTACCAACCGGCGACAATAACAGCGATAACAAGCGACTCGCCCGATTACCATCACCCAGTCGCGCCCAGAGGTTCATTTTGTATGCGAGTGACCAGCCGGTTGAAATATCGCCACGGACCTCAAGAGTCTTGCGTGCAGCAGCGGCCAGATCAGGAGTTTGACCGGGCGTGATTTCAAAGCCCGGGTACAAACCCCACAGATGAGAAATATGCCGGTGGGTTGGCTCGGCCTCTTGGTACTCCTCGAGCCATTCCAACACGCGACCATCTGATCCCAATCGCGTCGGCGCCAGGCGTTCGCGCTTCTTGATCAACTCATTACGAAAGTCGAGATCCACTCCGAGAATGCGTGAACTCTCGATGCACGCTGCGAACAAGTAACGCAGCAGTTGCATATCAATCGCCGGTCCCAAACAGACGTGAGCCACGGTTTTGTCGGGAAGGACGAAAGCGTTTTCAGGTGAGTTTGCCGGCGCTGTTACCAACCATTTGTGCGTTGGTTCTTCAATAAGCATGTCGGCGTAAAAACGTGCCGAACCTTTCATAATCGGATAGGCCCACTTCAAAAAAACTCGGTCGCGAGTGAACAAGTAATGATCCCAGAGGTGCTGGCAGAGCCAGGCAGAACCGCTGGTGGTTGATCCCCAGGAAGCACCTTCGCCGGGCGCAGTAAAACCCCACGGATTCGTAATGACATGTGCCACCCATCCACGCGCGTTGTAATAGAGTTTGGCAGTGCGCGCCCCCGGCTTTTGCAGAGAATCAATTAGGGCAAACAGTGGTTGATGCAAATCTGAGAGGTTGGTGATTTCCGCCGGCCAATAGTTCATCTGAACATTTACGTTCAAATGCCAATCGGCATTCCACGGAGTTTGGACCTGCTCGGCCCAAATTCCCTGGAGGTTTGCCGGAAGCCCTTGAGGTCGTGATGACGAAATCAATAAGTAACGACCGAATTGGAAATACAGCGCAGCGAGAGCTGGATCGGTTGAGCCATCACCAAAAGCTTTCAAACGCTGCGGGGTAGTCAACTCGCGCTTTCCGTCGCCGAGGTGAAAACTAACGCGGTTGAAGTAGCGTTGATAGTTTCTCGTGTGGTTAGCGACGAGAGCGGCGTCGTTTTTGCCAGCCGCCCTTTGAAGATCATTAAGAGATGCCGATTCAGGATCAGGAGTATGGCGTCCGGCGAAACCCATGTAGTCCGTAGCCGCTGTAGTCAACAAAACTACTTCATCAGCATCTTTCACACGAATGACATTGTCCACGACGTTAACCTCGCCACCCTTCTTAAGCGCGCGAAGTCGTACGGCGTACTTCATTCCTTTTCCATCAACGCCGTTATTTAGTTGACCCGTCATGAGGAGACTGTCAGTTCCGGCTCCTGAGACATTGAACCTCTCCATCCGATCCAGAGTAGCGTCAAAAGTGATCGACTTTGGCTTGTTAGCGGACAGGCGCACCACACTCACCTGATCAGGAGCGGAAACAAAAGTTTCTCGTGAGTACGTAACTCCACCCTGTTCATATTCAACTCGAGCGATCGCTGTCTCAAGATTCAACTCTCGACGATAGTGAGTGACTCCGTTTTCGCCTTCCGGAAACACAATCTTCAAGCTACCGAGAGTTTGATACGAACCGTATTGAACATCCTTGCCACCGCCGCGGCCCGATCCTGATCCTTTGCAAGTGAAGTGGGCATAAACGAGTTTCTCGGCTTCAGCGTTCTTTCCCTCGAGTAACAAGCGACGGATTTCCGGCAGGTAGGTTGCTGCGTCAGGTCGATCAGCATCTTGCGTTGACCCAGACCAAAGAGTGCTTTCATTCAAGACGATTTTCTCTTCGCCAACTCCCCCGAATACAGATGCTCCGAGCCGACCATTGCCGAGCGGTAACGACTGCGTAAATTCCGTAGCGGGGCTATCGAACCACAGAAGAAGATCGGAAGGCGTTTGTGCGCAAACTGTGACGGCAAAGCATATGCAGAGTACAAAACCGCCGCGCCTCAAGTTGGCATTGTGACTCGTCATATTCTCATCCGCATACGATACCCTTTAGTAGTCGGCAAAGAGTCAACACGAACGCTCATCCTGGGACCGCAGGCGTCCTCGCCTGCTAGTTGCGTTAAAGGCCAGCTCAAATATTTTCGCCGCGGAATTCATCAAACGTGCATGAGACCAACCCAGCAGGCGAGGACGCGTGCGGTCCCAGCATGAGAGTTCGCGTTAACTCTTCGCTAGCTACTAAAGGTTACTGTGAAGGAATCTGTTTTAGCAGTTTTCGCATATCGGCGACGGTCTTCGAGTACGCTGGATCACTCGCAAGGTTCTTCAGTTCAAAGGGATCATTGACGGTGTCCAACAACATCTCGCCTAACTTTCCGTCTTCCCATTGAACGTAATGCCAACGCTCGGTGCGTACTGACCTGCCAATCTTCCCTTGATATTGAACGACACTAAAGGCGGGGTAGTCCCACTTCGCTCGCGGATTACGCAGCAGCGGAACCAGACTGTGGCCCTCCAGTTTCGCTGGCGCTCGATACGGTTGGGGCAAGCCGCAAAAGTCGACCAACGTGGGAAACAAATCAAGCAAGCCTACTGTTCGCTGGCTCACGCCGGGCTTTCCCTTCGGTATAGCAATAATCAAAGGAACACGAAGAGCAATGTCGAAAACAGAATAAGCTTTTGACCACTTCCCTTTCTCTCCGAGGTGATAACCATGGTCGCCAAAGAACACGATGATCGTCTTGTCTCGCAGCTTCAATCGGTCGAGCGCGTCAATAACCCGCCCAACCTGCGCGTCCATGAAACTAACTGACGCGTAGTAGGCGCGAATCATCTCCCGAGCTTGAGTTGGCAACGCATCACGGCCGATGAAAAGATCGGTATTTCTCCTGGCAATCGAAATCTCTGGAAATCCTGCCGGCGCCTCCGGATGAGTTGCGAAGTCTGGAGGCAGCGGAATCTTCTCTGCGTCGTAGAGATCAAAAAACTTCTTCGGCGCAGTTGGCGGACTATGAGGTTTCGACGGACCAACGGCTAGAAAGAATGGCTGGTCTTTGTATTTTTCCAGGTACTCGATCGCGCGGGTGGCCATCTGATAATCACCGTTGCGTTCACCGTCGCCTTCAAGCACAACAATGCGATCAGATTGTGCCGTACGTTCCGGCCCCTCTGAATTTGCAGGCGGTCGCCTGGCGCCCGTGAAGTTTCGAGTCTCGCCGCCTTCAGTCCACGAATCAGTGTCATCTATGCCGCCGTGAAAGATCTTTCCGGTACGAAGTGTCGCGTAGCCGTTTGCTTTGAAGTGCTGCGGGAGCGAGACGAGTTCAGGATGCAAGGCACGGAAGTAGTACTCGTTATCGAGAATGCTGGTTTGAGTCGGATATTTTCCGGTTAATAACGAGGACCGCGACGGGTTGCAGAGTGGGTATTGCGCGTAAGCACGATCAAACCTGACCCCTTGTAAGGCGAGCTTATCGAGATTTGGTGTCTTAACGATCGAGTTGCCGTAGCTGCCGAGAGTTGGACGCAGATCGTCGGAGACAATGAAGAGAACGTTGTAGCGTGGAGCCTGTGTCGCTGCAACTGAAACTCCGATTCTCGAATCGACACGGAGCGAATAGATCAGCAGCAGAGTTATTAAAACGGAGATGAGAAGTTTGGTTCTTAGCATTTTTGAAGTTCAGTCCGTTCTTCTCTGCGCATCCGGGTTCTTACTTGGATGCGCAGAGAGAAAAACCTACCATCTACTTCACCTGCGCAATCAACCGGACCGGACCGAGCAAACCAGATGGCAGTGCCTGGATCTTGTCCATGTCCTGCGGCTGAAATCGTTCGCCATATCGCAGATTGAGCAGTCGATAATCTGGCAAGCTGTGTCCGGCCATGTAATTCATCGCCGTGTTGGCAACCTCTAAGCGAATCTTGTTCGTACCTGGCTTTACGAATTCCGTGATATCGAGTGAGTAAGGCGCACACCATACGGCGCCGGCTCGTTTGTCGTTTACATAGACGACGGCAGCCTCTCGAATCGGGCCGTCGAGCCATGCCTGCGTTCCATTGCGAAGGTTCTGCGGCGTCAACGGAATTCCTTCGCCGAAGTCTAGGCGAACTGAGATGCCCTGCCGAGTCATTTGACTTGGAACCTCGATATCTTTCACATAAGTTGCAACGCCTGAAAAATACCGAGTTGCCTGATCGTCAGTCCACGATCGCAGCTTCTCCCAGGTCACGCTCGGTTTGGAATCAAATGAGACAGTCCAGCCTGTACTCAAGTCGACACTACTCGGAACTTGACCCGCGAAGGGTTCCTTCCAGGGCAGGATTCGCTTGCTAAAAACAACCAACCGAGACTCATACGGACCCAGCACCAGGTTTACAACGTGACCGCCAGCCACGAGCTCGCCGTGTGCTGACTGTACAGTTCCGTTGAAAGGATTCCATAACTCTCCTCTCATTCCTGGAACACGAAAAGTCGCAGCAACACGTTGGATCGAATTCGAGGTGTTCACGACGAAATAAACATCAGCGCCGGTGGCCTTACGATGGATGAAACCAATATCAGGGTTGGGCACCGAAAGTCCCATGTCAGGAGGGAGCAGTCGATTTAGGGTTCGACCAAGGTCCGCTTTCTCAAGCGCAACAAAGTGCCCTGGTGCGTTTGTGCTTTCAAAAAGTTGTTTCGAGATCTTGATGATCTCGTCGTGATCTTTCTGGGTTGAAAGGAAGCCCGGCAGTTCGAGGGGCGTGCGTCGCGTCGCTACCAGAATTCCGCCTCCCCGAACAAACTCTTCCAGCTTCCGGTACGTTTCGATCGGAATTCGACCAACGTCAGGCAGGATTACAATCCTGTATTTGTTCTGACCAAGAACCAATGAACCATTCTCAACTCTGCCCACTTGTTTGAACGAGTCGTCGTCGAAGAAGTCGAGGTTGTATCCGGCTTGGAATATAGCCGGCATTAGGTCAGTACCGATGCGTTCGCGAAGAACATCGATCAGGTGTGGATTGCCTGGCGTCATGTGGGCCCAGCCATCATCGTTTGGCAGGTAAAGCGCAACGTCATTCGCTGGTTGACCCTGTCGCATCATGAAACTGACGCGTTGGAGATACTTTGCCAAATCCGGCATGACGATCCACCACGGGTTCTTGTCGTTGTAGACTCCGGAGGCATAAAAACGCCAACCCGGATACTCAACACCTGGAGCCGTGTATGGCCAGCCGTGTCCTATCAATTGATTGATCCCCTGAAGGAAATGAACGTCAGCCTCAGCCTTAATATCGAGAGGCGTGGCGCGGAACGACGGTGAGTGCAACCAGGTCCATGTTTCGGAAGAAGCAATCGGACGGTTATAGAGATGGCTTGCCGAGGATGCCCAGCGAGCCGCACGCACCACTTTCCATTGAGCTCCTTCGCCATCGGGAATGTCCGCGAAGGTGTTACTCGATATCGCAGCTGCCGGAACACCATAGTCCTGGATTCGAAACAGCGTGTGGTTTCGTTTTGACCACTCTTGCATCGGGGCCAGAAAGCGTTCGTTGAGTAACTCATAAAGCGTCCGACCCCAATCGCGGCGCAAACCTTTTGTCTGCGGCCCCATATCGTTAACCAGTGCGGGAAGGTGCGGTTTGAGATCGTAGCCACGTCGCTTCTGAAATTCTTCCAGAAAGTCGCTACTCCAATCGGAGTTGTACACTTCGAGACTGTCGCAGAAAACTGAGTAAGGTGGGTTGTTACCAAATG